>JAUNDK010000003.1:0-5936 GCA_030526115.1 Clostridia bacterium | reverse complement strand
CGTTGAAATGCTTCGTGAGGTACTCGGTGAAGTTGAAGTTGACAGCGCAGTAATACACGGGCTTGACAAAAACGCCCAGGCGGCTTCTCCGGGAATGAAGTACAAGCACTACTCACCAAAGGCAAACATTGTTATAGCGGATATGTCCCTTGATGATTATGTTGAACTTTTGAAAAACAATCCCGATTACGGTGCGCTGTGCTTTGAGGGAGAAGAAAAACTTTTTGAAAACAAAGCGGTTACATTCGGCAGAGAATATGACGGAGACCGCCAGGCACAGAGGTTATTTGCCGCATTAAACGAACTTGATGAACTCGGTATAAACAGGGTATATTCCAGAAGAGTACAGAAACATGAGGTCGGCCTTGCGGTATTCAACAGGCTTGTGCGCAGCGCGGGATTCAACATTATTCACAGCGATGTCAATATCATAGGACTTACCGGCAAAACAGGAGCCGGAAAAAGCTTTGTCTCAAAGATATTCAAAAATGAAGGCTGTGCGGTAATTGACTGCGATGCGGTGACAAAACTCCCTGATTTATACGGAGAGAAAACAATAGATGAACTTGCAGAGACTTTCGGTGAAACCGTAAGGAATTCTGACGGAACACTCAACCGCCGTGAAACTGCAAGACTTGCTTTCTCTGAAGAAGGCGGAAAAGAAAAACTTCAGGCAATAACCTTCCCGTGCATAATTGGCAGAATCAATGACATGATTTCTCAGGCAATTGCAGATGGTATAAAAACCGTTGTTCTTGATGCTCCCACACTTTTTGAGGCAGGTATAGACAGAAAGTGCTCCAGAATTGTTGTGGTTGATGCTCCTGAAGAACTTCGTCTTGAAAGAATAACGAGAAGAGATAATATCAGCCGTGAAGATGCCCTCATAAGAATGAGTGCACAGAGAGACCTTACCCCTTATGCCGACGCGGTTATTTACGCTGACGGCAACACTGACCTTGAGATGGCTGTAAAAGCAATACTTGAGGATTTGAGGTAAATTAATGGCAGAAAATACAAAAGCTAAACACTATTACCACAGAAAAAGCAATAGCGGCAGACGCAGTAATAACAGTCTTAACACCACACTTATTCGTAACAGACTGATAATCTGTGGTGCCGCACTAATGAGCATTACCGTTATTTTCCTGATTATCTTCGGAATTTACAAACTTATTCCGAAACTTCAGGACACAAAGGACAGAGCGATTTATTCTGTAAATTATGAAGATATAATTGACAGATACAGCAAAGAATATAACCTCGACAAAGCATTTGTGTGCGGCCTTATCCATTGTGAAAGCAGCTTCGATGCAGATGCGGAGTCCGGTGTCGGTGCAAAAGGGCTCATGCAGATGACAGATGAAACTTTTGACTGGATGCAGGAAAGAGACTCAGGTTATGTTTCCATGTCCCCTGATGAACTGTTCACTCCGGAAATAAGCATTAAATACGGCTGTATGTTCCTTGATCTGCTTTTTGATGTGTATGATTCCGAAGAGCTGGTACTTTGTGCTTACAATGCCGGCATGGGAAATACCGATGACTGGCTCGAAACCTATTCGGATGGTTACGGAGGATTATCATACATCCCCTTCCCCGAAACAGAGAGCTATGTTTACAATGTAACTGAAGCCAGAGACAATTACAAAGAGCTCTATGGCTTTTGATAAATCACAAGAATAAATCATAAATGAGGTGTACTGAAATGAGTGAAAAGCTCCTTACTGAGAGAAAGCATGCTTTCTTACAGCTTACAGATGAAGAAGTAAAACTCGCTGATGATTTCTGCGAGGGTTACAAGAACTTCCTCGACGAGGCAAAGACCGAGAGAGAGGCAGTTGACTATGCAGTTGCCGCAGCTGAGGCAAACGGATTCGTTCCTTTTGACTACACAGCAAAGTACAATGCAGGTGACAAAGTTTATGTTAATGTTCACGGCAAGAGCATTATGCTCGCTGTAATCGGAAAGAACGGCACAAAGAACGGTGTAAGAATCTCCGCCGCTCACATTGATGCCCCAAGAGTTGACCTCAAGCCTATTCCGCTCTACGAGGCTAACGACACAGCAATGTTCAAAACCCACTACTACGGTGGAATCAGAAAGTATCAGTGGGTTGCTACACCAATCGCAATGCACGGCGTATTCGCCCTCAAGAACGGCGAGGTTATCAAGGTAAGAATCGGTGAAGATGACAAGGATCCTGTATTCTGCATCACAGATCTTCTTCCACACCTTGCACAGGAGCAGGTAACAAAGACTCTTGCTGCCGCTTTCACAGGTGAGGACCTCAATATCACAGTCGGTTCCAGACCTGTTCGTGATGAGGATGAGAAAAAGGCATTCAAGATGAATGTAATGAAGCTCTTAAATGACAAGTACGGCATCACAGAGGATGATTTCCTCTCTGCAGAGATTGAGTTTGTTCCTGCATTCAAGTCAAGAGATGTTGGTTTTGACCGCTCCCTCATCGGTGCTTACGGTCACGATGACAGAGTTTGTTCCTACCCTGCACTTCAGGCTATCTTCGACTGCGGTGTTCCTGAGGACACATGCATCACAGTTCTTGCAGACAAGGAAGAAATCGGCTCCACAGGCAACACAGGTCTTCAGGGTCACTGGCTCGCATACTTCGTTGAGGACCTCGCAAAGATGGACGGCCTCGAGGGCAGACATGTTCTCTGTAAGTCCACATGCCTCTCCGCTGACGTTACAGCCGCTTACGATCCTAACTATCCATCCGCTTTTGAGGCTAACAACTCCGCTTATGTAAACTACGGTGTTGGTGTTTCCAAGTACACAGGCTCCAGAGGCAAGAGCGGCACAAACGACTGCAACGCAGAGTTCGTCGCCAAGGTTCGCAAGGTATTTGATGATGCCGGCGTTATCTGGCAGATGGCTGAACTCGGCAGAGTTGACCTCGGCGGTGGCGGAACAGTTGCTCTGCTTATCTCCAAGCTCGGTGTTGACACTATCGATGTAGGTGTTCCTGTACTCTCCATGCACTCCCCATTCGAGATGGTATCTAAGCTCGATGTCTACGAGGCATACAAGGGATTCAAGGCATTCTTTGTTAATTAAGAATTCTGATAAGTCATACTTTTCTCTCCTTGGCAGGTTTCTGCTAAGGAGAGATTTTTGTTTATTGTCAAATATCTATACTAAAATAATCAATCATAGATATTTTGGATATAGAAAAAGCACCTCATTTCTGAAGTGCTGTATTCACGGTATTAAGTTTTCACTTATAATTTTGAACTCTTAATTCTGTCTCTGAATTAAAAGAAGGCCCGACCAAAGCTGAGCTTTAAATCTTATCTGTTTGCTTTTCTGGACCTGCGACGGTCACCGTTCGCCCTTTTGAAGTCTGACATTTTCTCATCTGACTGCTTTTTGAAGCCTGACATGAGATCTTCAAAGCTTCCTCCTGTTTCCCTCTTTGCAGTCCATTCAAAATCACCGGGTCTGCCCTGAGACTTTACAGGTTCTCTCTGAGCTTTCGGGCCTGAATATCTGCAGTTTTCTCTCTGTGGTCTGTCCTGATTCATACAGGCTTTGATTGACAGGGAAATTTTACCATCAGGGTTAATACCGATGAGCTTTACAGTTACCTGCTGACCGACAGTAAGCACATCATTTATATCTTTGACAAATCCGCCTGATACCTCTGATATGTGAACCATTCCGCTTTTGCTTTCTCCCAGGTCCACAAATGCACCGAATTTTGTTATGCCGGTTACCTTGCCCTCATATATTCCGCCGACTTCAAATGACATATATTACCCCCATTATCAACCGATATCAACAAATACTCTTTCACCCTGCTTGGCGAAATCAAGCTCTGTTCGAGCATAGTTCTCGACATAATTATCGAAACCGTTTTTCTCGCTGTCCATCTCGTAGGCAAGTTCATTGTTCCTTGCCTGCTGGTCTGCTATCTGGGTGTATATCTGCTGAAGCTCTTCTCTCTTTTCTCTGAGAGTGGTCTGCTGAGTTATGAGCGCATATACGATATATATAATAAACAGAAGTGCCGCTGTTCGAAGCAGGAAACTTTTGTTATGTTTCTTCTCTTTAACTCTTGTCATTTTATTCCTTTCAAAACCGACTGTAAAGCTAATCGGCTTTCGTAAGTTTGTAATGTTTATTATAGACCAGGTAAACATAAAATATCAAGTGGTTTTTTACAATAAAACCCTGTTTTTTTGCATATTTTTTTGTTTTATTCTTGTTTTAGTAAGTTTTAAACACTTTACAAACCTATTTTTCCGCTATATAATGATAAAAGAATTTTTAAGGAGGTCTATTTATGAATTATTGCACAAAGTGCGGAGCACAGCTCGGCGATACAGATACATTCTGCACCAACTGTGGTGCTCCGGTAGAATCAGCACAGGCTCCTCAGGCAGCTCCTGCTCAGGAAAATGTTCAGGCTCCTGCTCAGCCACAGGTAAATCCGGCTGCTCAGCCTGTTTATCAGCAGCCATACTATCCAATGGTTGTTATTAAGGATCCTAAGGACCATACTGATGAGTTTACAGAAGAGGATATTTCCAAGAACAAGATTACTGCCATGGCAGCTTACATCTTAGGTGTTCCGGGAATTATCATTGCACTTCTGGCAAGCAGCTCTTCTGAATATGCCGCATTCCATGTAAGAGAAGCATTAAAGCTCTCTATTGCGGATATTCTCCTTGTTTTCCTTTCCGTAGTACTTTGCTGGACTTTCATTGTTCCGATTCTCGGTGGTATTGCTTCAATCGCTCTCTTCGTTGTTAAGATCATCTGCTTCTTCAGCGTTGCAAAGGGACAGGCAAAGAATGCACCTATCGTCGGAAATCTTCCGTTCTTCAAATAAGAAAGACTTTTTCAGGGTTCACTAAAGTGGGCCCTGATTTTTTTCTTGCAAAATTATCTGATTTGGTTTATAATAATTTTAGTTATCTGAATGCGGGTATGGTGGAATTGGCAGACACGCCAGATTTAGGTTCTGGTGGTAACCCCGTGCAGGTTCAAGTCCTGTTACCCGCACCATATTATGACGTCACACTGATAGCGGTGCGGCGTGAGAAAAGCCTCCGATTTCTCGGGGGTTTTTCTTTATTTTGCACCAATTTTGACTTCTTTGATAGACTTTTTCAGCTTACAGAGCCACTCATTTTTTGTCACGAGTAGGTAACATTTTATTTTTGCACCAGTTTTTAAAATTACATTAGCGTGGAAAAATTAAAAATTGGTGCAAACAAGCATAAGCCACACAGCTTCAAAAACGCTCTAATATATCAGTTATACGAGTTGTTTTTACTGTATGAAATAAAATCACTCAAAGGTCGGTCTGATGCTGTTCTCCAATACGTTTTTCCGTTACATGCCCCACCGCGAATAAAGTTCGCGGCTCCGGATGGCGTATTGAATATAATGTCTCGAATAACGACCATTCCGTCTTCGCTCAACGAATCAGCATGTTCTTTTCTTGACTTTCGGATACTACTTTCGTTTGATGTGATTTTAGGATCTAATATAGACCCCTCAAGAACAACATATTCGCATCCATTTTGAACTCTCATTTTACCCTTCGCGACCCCATTTGAAAGATAGAATATCTCATTGGTCTCTACGGCATAATCGCCCAGGTGAGTATAGCTTTTTGAATGAACGGGGTTGCCCTCACTAGAGCTTGATTCATCTTCTGGAGCATTAATTTCAGCATTTTTGTCCATCTTGGCAATTAGCTTTAAATAGCGAAAAGCTTCTTCTGGTTTTATATTGAAAAATTCACGGTTTTTACGAATGCGCTTATCTGCTAAATCTGTAGGAATTTCATGGAGACTAGATTCAATGTAGGAATACTCGCTGCTCTTTACTGTTGCATAGATTTCAAACGGTAGCGGCACGGCAGTATTATCTAGCTACTTTGAGCGAATATCTACGGTTC
>JAUNDK010000040.1 GCA_030526115.1 Clostridia bacterium | reverse complement strand
CAACGTTAATTCCAGAATAAAGCTCATTTCCGAACTTTGTTCCTGTAAGGTTGATATTTCCTCCAGATACGAACCCTGGGATTATAACCCGGATTCCTATATGAGAAAGCTGACAGCAGAGCTTATGAGAGACTTCTACGGCCATGAAATGAACGAGGAGGTTTGCCCAGGTGGTCTTGAGTGCTGTAACTTCCTTCCGCAGATGCCCGGTCTTGATATAGTCATGTATGCCCCAATAGGAGGCGCATGCCACACAACCGAGGAATATATGAATCTTGACTCTTTTGACAGAGTGTATGAGTTCACCAAGCTTCTGCTGAAAAGCTTGGATAAATAATATGAAAACTTTATCAAATTACATACTGATTTTCTTTATGTATTGTTTTGTAGGTTGGGTATGGGAGTGCTGTTTCTGTTCGGTTAAGGGGAAAAGGCTTATAAATCGTGGTTTCTGCCACGGGCCATACCTTCCGATTTATGGTACAGGTGGTCTGATTATCATCGGAACAACATACCCCGTTAAAGAAAATCTGCTGCTCACATTTCTTGTGGGCATGGTATGCTGTTCTGCGCTGGAATATTTCACAGGTGCCGCCATGCTGAAACTCTTTCATGTGCGTTACTGGGATTACAGCCAAGAAAAGCTTAACCTGAATGGTCATATCTTCTGGGGCTCATGTCTATTGTGGGGATTTGCCTCTGTTATTCTCATGAGGTTTGTTTTTCCGCCATCATATAAACTGGTCTCAGCGCTTCCGGGTGCAGTCAGTGATGGATTTGCGCTGATTCTTGTTGTTGTATTTACGGTGGATTTCACGAACTCCTTCAAAGCGGCCCTCGATTTCAAAGCTCTCCTGGAGAAAATCGCAGAACACAACTCTGCTATTGAGAATCTTAAAGACAGAGTTGAGCGCATATCCGATACCGTCACCCGCAGCACAGGTGAACTGAAGGAAAAAATGACCACAATAGAGAATGAACTGGCCGAAGCAAAACAGAGAATAGCTGACAAAGCAAAAACAATAGCCAATGTTCCTGAATCCGCAAAAGAGTATGCGGATAAGATTTATACCAAGTATGCTGCTTTGAATGCCAATATTCAGGAAAAGGTTGACAGTGCCGATGATTTCCTTCAGAAATACAGAGGGGAGAATCTCACAGACGAACAGCTCAGGGTGAGACGAGAGGCAATGAATCAAATTCTGGATCTTAAGCTTATTGTCAGAAAGCTCAGCATGAAACTTCCTGCTCTTAATTACAAGGACTTCAGGTCTGTTAAGTCAATATTTGAAAGAAACAATCTTGCTGTTTCACCCAAATATGCAGAGGCATTTGAAGAAGTAAAAAGAGCTATTGGCGAAAAACTGAAAAAAGGAGATAAGTAAAATGAAAATAATGGTAGTATCCGACATTCACGGTTCTGCATACTACTGCAGACAGATGCTCGAAGCTTTTGAGAAGGAGAACCCTAATAAACTTCTCTGTCTCGGCGATATTCTTTATCACGGTCCGAGGAATGATCTTCCGGAAGGATATGCTCCGAAAGAAGTCATTGCGATGCTTAATGATGAAAAGGTAAAATCAAAGATAGCCTGTGTCCGTGGCAACTGTGATACCGAGGTCGATCAGATGGTTCTTGATTTTCCGATACTCGCCGATTACTGCATTCTGTTTGCAGGTGACAGGCAGATATATGCCACTCATGGTCATGTTTACGGAGAAAACAATCCTCCAAAGCTCAGCGGAAATGATATTCTTCTGAATGGCCACACTCATGTTCCTGCGTGCAATCAGCATGATGGATATCTTTATATTAATCCGGGTTCGGTTTCAATTCCGAAGGAGAACAGCCACCATGGTTACATGATTATTGATGATAGTGAAATAACATGGAAATCTCTTGACGGAGAAATAAAGAACAGAATTGCATTATAAGAAGGTAAACAATGAAATCACGTACGCTTTTAAGAATCGCAAGTATTCTTTTTCTGATCTCAATAGCAGCAATTGTAATTAATTACATAGAATTTGATCTGATTATATCGAGAGACTTTTTCATGAACATTTTTCCTGTGCCGCTTACAGTAATGGTATCGGCTTTGATGGGAATATATGCTCTTCTGGGAGTATGGTGCAGTTTGGGCGGATTGTTCGGTAAAAAACTGAAGAATACATACAGAGTTCTGATCTGGATGATAGGTTTCGCTCAGCTTTTTGTAATTTTTTCATGTCTGATTATCGGTTACGGATTTTATTTCAGACTATGTGACCTTTTAATTCTGACATTTACACTTCTTATGCCTCTTCTATACAATGTATTTCTTATCAGAGCAATAAACAGCAGAGGTAAATGATTTTTCGGGGAGTAAGTTTGATTTACTCCCCATTTTGTTTGCAAATAGTACTTGAATTAATAAGACAGAGTGTCTATAATTTAATTATATTTCTGTGATAAAAAGTCTCACATCTTTTAGGAGGAAAATTAATATGTCCAACAGAATTGTACTTAATACAATTTCCTATCACGGCAAAGGTGCCATCAATGATATCGTACCTGAGATTCAGAACCGTGGTTACAAAAAGGCTTTCGTATGCTCCGATCCGGATCTTATCAAGTTCGGTGTAACAAAGAAGGTAACAGATCTTCTCGATGCCGCAAACATCCCTTATGAAGTATATTCCGAGATTAAGCCAAACCCGACAATTGAGAATGTTCAGACAGGTGTTAAGGCTTTCACAGAGTCCGGTGCTGACATGATCATCGCTATCGGTGGCGGTTCTTCCATGGATACAGCAAAGGCTATCGGCATCATCGCTGAGAACCCTGAGTTTGCAGATGTTCGTTCTCTCGAGGGTGTAGCACCTACAAAGAATCATGCTACATTCACAATTGCTGTTCCAACAACAGCAGGTACAGCCGCTGAGGTTACAATCAACTACGTTATCACAGATGTTGAGAAGAAGAGAAAGTTCGTTTGCGTTGATACAAACGATATTCCTGAGATTGCAGTTGTCGACCCTGATATGATGGCTTCTATGCCAAAGAGCCTCAAGGCTGCAACAGGTATGGATGCTCTCACACATGCTATCGAGGGTTACATCACAAAGGCAGCATGGACAATGACAGACATGTTCCATCTCAAGGCTATTGAGCTCATCGCTCAGAATTTAAGAAGTGCATGTGCAAACGAAGATGCAGGTATCGAGGGTATGGCACTTGCTCAGTATGTAGCAGGTCAGGGCTTCTCCAATGTAGGTCTCGGTATCGTTCATTCCATGGCTCATTCTCTTGGTGCCGTATATGACACACCACACGGCGTTGCAAATGCAATTCTCCTTCCAACTGTTATGGAGTACAACGCTGATGCAACAGGCGAGAAGTACCGTGACATTGCAAAGGCAATGGGCGTAGAGGGCACAGAGAATATGACTCAGGAAGAGTACCGTGCCGCAGCTTGCGAAGCTGTTAAGAAGCTCGCTGCTGATGTTGGTATTCCTGCCGATCTCAAGAATATCGCTAAGGAAGAGGATGTTCAGTTCCTCGCTGAGTCTGCATTTGCAGATGCCTGCCGTCCCGGCAATCCAAAGGATACTTCTGTTGAGGAGATTGCGGCTCTTTACAGAAAGCTCATGTAATTTAATATTGGCATAAAATTAAGGCTCTGCGGTTTTTGTCGCAGAGCCTTTTGTTGTATAGAATAAAAAGAAACCTCCGTGTTAAGAAAAGTGAAGGTTACCAGCACATCACAAAACCTAACAGGAGGAATCAGGCAAATATTTATATACAACACATTATGTATGTGAGTATTATTTAAATAAATTAAGCAAATCTCTCACAGAGATGATTGAGAATTTCTTCTGTGTGCATGCCACGGGAACCTTTGATTAGCAAAGTGTCACCGGACTTAACAAAAGTTTCGAGAAAAGCATTAGCTTCAGAATTTGTCTTGAAATATTCAGATTTTTCAGGACAGTCGAAACCATCATAAATGAATTCTGCTTCATTACCTACGGCAACGAGAAAATCGATCTGCTTTTTGCTTGCAGCTTCACCGACTTCTCTGTGTCCCTTTTCAGAGTAAGTGCCAAGTTCAAGCATATCGGACAGTACAGCAATTCTTCTGCCCTTAAAACCGGCAAGAACATCAATGGAAGAAACCATGCTGTCAGGACTTGCATTATATGTGTCATCGATGAAAGTAATATTGTTGACTTTCTTAATTCCGCCTCTCATGTCCGGGGACTTGTAAGTAGCGAGTGCCTCAATAACCTTGTTAATATCAAGACCGAGGTATTCAGCCACAGCAAGTGCGGCAAGGGCGTTTCTTACATTGTGCATACCGAGAACAGGGAGGTAAACCTCATGACTTTTCTTGCCCATTAAGTAAGTGAACTGTGTTCCGATACCGTTATCTCTTATATTTGTTGCAACAAAATCGCAATTTGGATTTGTTCCGAAAGTAACTACAACAGGTCGTACTTCACCGCTTGCATGCTTATCTTTGAGAGTGCAGAGAAGATCATCATCTCCATTTACAAAAATGGTGCCTGATTCAGCAATATAATCTGCAATACGGATTTTTTCTGCCATAATGTTCTCTCGGCTTCCATGGAACTCAATGTGAGAGACACCGATATTTGTCATAATAGCAATGTTAGGCTTTGCCATGTCGGCAAGTCTTTTCATCTCACCCGGGTAGCTCATGCCCATCTCGAAAACACAGACATTATGATCAGATTCTGTTTTCATAATCATCTGAGGAAGACCAATCTGTCCGTTTGCATTGCCCTCAGTTTTGTTTACGTTAAGAGCAGAGGAGAGGGCGAGTGAGACAATTTCTTTAGTAGTGGTTTTTCCAACAGAACCTGTAATTCCGATAATTGGAGCTTTAATCTTTTTTCTGCATTCTGTGGCACATTTCTGTAAAGCAGCAACAGAATCATCAACAAGCACATAGTTGATATTCAGCTCTTCCGGAAGCTTTACCTGAGAAAAACAAGCCTTACATCCTGCTTCAATTACGTTTGGAATGTACTTGTGACCGTCGGTATTCTCGCCTTTAATGGCAACAAACATTTTTCCGGGTTCAGCTTTTCTTGAGTCAGTGAAAAAGCCTTTTACTTCAATTTCTCCGTTTCCATACAGTTTGCCACCGGAGAACTCGGCAATCTGTGATAAATTCAAAATCATACTGTTTTATCCTCAAAAAACAAAGAATAGTGGTGGAAATGAAATTTCCACCACTATATTATACAGATAAATTTATAAATTTCAATAGAAAAGCATACAAGAATAATTATTTACGATTACTTTCCGACTTCAATGTCAGCGAGTATTTCTTTTATAACAATTCGCTCGTCAAAGGGGTATTTCACACCCTTTATTTCCTGATAATCTTCATGACCTTTTCCCGCAAGAACAACAATATCGCCATCCTCGGCATTCTCTATGCACCAGCGAATAGCCTCTCGTCTGTCAGGTATCTCAATATACTTACCTTCGGTTTTAGCCATACCGACTTTGATATCAGCAATGATATCCATAACATCCTCAAATCTGGAGTTGTCTGCTGTAATAACGGAAAGGTCTGCCATGTTTCCGCATACTTCACCCATTTCAAAACGACGGACCTTCGGTCTGTTTCCACCTGCACCAAACATACATATAAGTCTGTTTGGGTTATACTCTCTTAATGTGGAAAGTATGTTTTCCATGCTGAGAGCATTGTGAGCATAGTCAATGAGCAGGGTAAAGTTTCCCGGCACTTCAACAGGTTCCACACGGCCTTTAACTTTTACGGCACGCAGTCCCGCAATCATAGCTTCATTAGAAATGTCGAAGTAGTGGAGTGCAGTAATAGCAGAGAGGGCATTGTAAGCGTTGAATTTTCCGGGTGTGGCAATCTTTACATCAAAGTTTTCAAGACCGCTTACCTTCATTTCAGAGCCTATAAATCCGGGTTCAGAGTAGAGATGATTTTCACTGCCGACAATATCAGCCTTGTTGTCAAAACCATAGGTGATTATTTCACATGTATGATCCTTAATCATGCCTTCCCAGTTTGCATCATCGATATTGATAATACCGCACTTGCACTTTTTGAACAGGAGAGACTTGCAGTAAAGATATTCCTCCATATCTTTGTGCTCAACGCCACCGATGTGGTCTTCGGAGAAGTTCGTGAAAATACCACAGTCAAAGTCAAATCCGTTTACTCTGCCATCTCTGAGTCCTATGGAAGAAACCTCCATAATGCAGTAGTCGCATCCGGCATCAACCATCTGAGCCATGAACTTCTGAACCTCGTGGCTTTCAGGGGTAGTATTATTTGTTGGGGTTACATCATTTCCAATCATCAAGCCGATTGTACCGATTACACCAACCTTATGATCTGCGGCTTCGAGCATATACTTGAGCATACAGGCAGTAGTTGTTTTACCTTTGGTTCCTGTTATGCCGATTGTTTTTAATTTTCCTGCAGGGTGTCCGAAGAACTCGGCAGAGAGCAGGGCAAGGGACTTTCTTGTGTCCTCGACCATAATAACAGGAACATTAACATCTATTTCATCACTGGCAACAATTGCAACTGCACCGCTTTCTGCAGCTTTTTCAGCAAATTTGTGTCCATCCACAGCTGAACCTTTAAGGCATACAAACAATGAACCATTGATTACTTTTCTTGAGTCATATTCAATATTTGCAATATCAATTCCGACTATATCTCCACGAACCTTACATGGAACAGCATTGATAAGTTTTTCAAGTTTCATAAATAACACGAACCTTTCGTTAAGTTGTAATAATTTTACAACTATTGCCATATACTGTCAATAAAAGCTTGTCTTTGTGTTGTCTTACTTGAGTTTTATGAGAAATTATAGTATTATAGTAACACTATTGAAAAGGGGAAAACTTATGTTTATTGATAAATTGGCAAATGCGCCTTATGTCAAGGCAGCAGAAAACTTTACAGAAAGACCGCGCACACCGGATACCAGAATAGGTGTGTCCATTGCAAGACTCGATTCCAACGAGAGTCCTTATGGTACAGCACCTTCTGCATTGGGTGCAATGATAGAGGCGGCGGCTCAGGTTAATACATACCCGGCACCTTATGCCGAAGAACTCCGTGATGAGCTTGCGGAGTTCCATAATGTTAAAGCAGAGAATGTACTTGTGGCAAATGGATCCTGCACAGTTCTTGAGTATATAGCAGATACTTTTATTGCTCCCGGGGATGAGATTATTTCATGTGTTCCTACTTTCGGGGTATATAAAGACATCACAGAGGGCAGAGGTGGTAAGTTTGTTAGTCTGCCACTGACATCTGACAAAAGATTTGACCTTGATGCTATCAGAAATGCTGTAAACGAGAACACAAAGATGATAATCATCTGCAATCCGAATAATCCTACCGGAACAGCATTGAAATCCGACGACCTTGAAAAGTTCCTTCTTGAGCTTCCTGAGAGTGTCATCTGCGTTGTAGATGAAGCATATATCGATTTTGCTGAAGAAAAAAGAGTTCGTTCCATGCTTCCTCTTATATATGATTCAAATGTGATCATAGTCAGAACCTTCTCCAAGATTTACGGCCTTGCTGCGCAGAGAATAGGTTACGCTGTTGCAGATGAGGAGATTATGAAGTATCTCCGTGCCCGTCAGATGGTATTCAATGTCAGCAAGGTTTCTCAGGCAGCCGCAAGGGCAGCTCTCAAAGATAGAGAGTTCTATAATTTTGTAAGAGACGAAAACAAGAAAAATCGTGATTTCTTAAAGAATGAGCTCAAATCCCTCAGATTTAAAGTTTATCATTCCGAGGCTAATTTCATCTATATGAATTTACCTGAAAATGTAGATGGAATAAAACTCAGAGATTACCTTCGTGAAAATAACCTGTATGTGGTCATGGATGAACACACAGCAAGAATTACCATAGGCACAGGCAATCAGTGCGAAAGGGTAGTTAAGGCCGTAAAAGAGTTCATGGGCCTCAGAAAATAATATTAATTGAGCTCCTTTTGGGTAACACCAAAGGGAGCTTTTTTCAGCACAAAAATAAAAGGGCCACCCTGAAAGGTGACCCTGATATTATCTTAAAGTAAAGTCAGTACCAACTTAAATTACTTCTTGAAAGCTTCCTCAACAGCAACTGCGCAAGCAACTGTTGCACCAACCATTGGGTTGTTACCCATACCGATGAGACCCATCATCTCAACGTGAGCAGGAACGGAAGAAGAACCGGCAAACTGAGCGTCAGAGTGCATTCTGCCCATTGTATCTGTCATACCATAGGAAGAAGGACCTGCAGCCATGTTATCTGGGTGGAGTGTACGTCCTGTGCCGCCGCCGGAAGCAACGGAGAAGTACTTAACACCGTTCTCATTACACCACTTCTTGTATGTACCTGCAACCGGGTGCTGGAATCTTGTTGGGTTTGTGGAGTTACCTGTGATGGAAACACCAACATTCTCGAGCTTCATGATAGCAACGCCCTCTGGAACGTTGTCAGCGCCGTAGCACTTAACGTCTGCTCTTGGACCATTGGAGTATGGCTTCTCGTAAACAACCTTAACTTCCTCGTTGATGTTGTCGAACTCTGTCTCAACATATGTGAAGCCGTTGATTCTGGAGATGATGAAAGCAGCGTCCTTACCAAGACCGTTGAGGATAACGCGAAGTGGCTTTGTTCTAACCTTGTTAGCGTTAAGAGCGATCTTGATAGCACCCTCAGCAGCAGCGAAAGACTCGTGACCTGCGAGGAATGCGAAGCACTCTGTCTCCTCAGAGAGGAGCATCTTACCGAGGTTACCGTGGCCGAGACCAACCTTACGGTTTTCAGCAACAGAACCGTTGATGCAGAAAGCCTGGAGGCCGATACCGATAGCAGCAGCAGCGTCAGCAGCCTTTGTAGCACCTGTCTTTATAGCGATAGCACAACCAACTGTGTAAGCCCACTTTGCGTTCTCAAAGCAGATTGGCTGTGTTTCCTGGACGATTGTATATGGATCAATGCCAGCCTCGTCGCAGATTGTCTTGCACTCGTCGATAGAGGAAATGCCGTATTCTTTTAAAACGCTGAGGATTTTGGCCTCACGTCTCTCGTATCCTTCAAATGTAGCCATTATTCTGCGCCTCCTTTATTATTCCTTACGTGGGTCGATGTACTTAGCAGCATCTGCAAAGCGACCATATGTACCCATGGACTTCTTGTAAGCCTCATTTGGCTCCATGCCCTGCTTGATGAAGTCTGTCATCTTGCCGAGGGAAACGAACTCGTAGCCGATAACCTGATCATCTTCGTCAAGAGCCATTCTTGTGCAGTAACCTTCTGTCATCTCGAGGTAACGAACACCCTTCTCCATTGTACCGTACATTGTACCTACCATGGATCTGTAACCCTTACCAAGGTCTTCCATGCCTGCGCCGATTACGAGACCGTCATCGGAGAAAGCGGACTGTGTACGACCGTAAACGATCTGGAGGAAGAGCTCACGCATTGCTGTGTTGATAGCATCGCAGACGAGGTCTGTGTTGAGAGCCTCAAGAACAGTCTTGCCTGGGAGAATCTCAGCAGCCATAGCAGCGGAGTGTGTCATACCGGAGCATCCTACAGTCTCAACGAGAGCCTCGTGGATGATACCGTCCTTAACGTTAAGAGAAAGCTTGCAAGTTCCCTGCTGTGGTGCACACCAGCCGATACCGTGTGTATAACCGGAGATGTCCTTAATCTCCTTGGCAGCAATCCACTTGCCTTCCTCAGGGATTGGAGCTGGATCGTGCTTTGGTCCCTTAGCAACAGTACACATGTTTGTTACTTCTTTAGAATAATTAATCATGTTGGTACTCCTTTCAGAATTTCATTTGGTAATATACCATCTAAGTGTGATGATTTGCACACAGGAATATTATAATAGAGCTTAAACTTTTTATCAAGCTTTTTATGGTTAAAAGTTTATCAAAAACCTATAATTATAAGAAAATTGTGTATAATTGCATAAAATCCTGCAAAAAATCAGCCCTCTGCACTAAAAACAGAGCAGAGGGTTTAGCTTGGTTTATCTGTCGTTTATTTCTTTTATCTTCTCAGGACTGAATTTAAACTCGTGATTTTCAAAGAGAAGTCCGTTTACTTCCTGCTGAACATCACTTACCTGAGTGTAGCAGTAACCACAGCAGTAAGGAATACCCTTAATGGCGTCGGTGATTCTTCCGAATCTGTCGAGGAAATCCTCTTCGTTTGTTACTTTATTACCGTAACCCCAGCCGTTGCCCTGACCGTCAACGGCAATTCCACCGAACTCGCTTATGATAACAGGCTGACCCTTGTATTCGAATCCGTCTGCCATTGCAAACATTCTCTTGCTGAAGGCAGTCTCATTTTCAAGCAGGGCATATTTGTCGGCATAACGGTCAGAGAATGCTACGGTGTCTTCCTCATAATCATGAAGAGTGATAATATCGGAGATTGTATGCTCCCAGCCGTCATTGCAGATAACAGGACGCATCTTATCAAATGATTTTGTCAGGTAATAAATTGCCTGAGTGAAATCCTGCTGAGCCTTGTCGTGCTTAATCTGGAATACACCCCAGCTCTCATTGAAAGGTGTCCATGTAATAACAGATGGGTGAGAGTAGTTCTGTCTTACAACTTCCATCCACTCATCTGTAAAGTTCTCTAATGCATCATCTGTAAATTCATAAGTGGCAGGAAATTCACTCCATACGAGTAAGCCCTTAACATCGGCCCAGTAGAGAAATCTTTCATCCTCAACCTTCATGTGCTTTCTAACGCCGTTGTAACCAAGAGCCATAATCTTATCTATATCATCAATAAGAGCCTGTTCGCTTGGTGGTGTAAGGTGGCTTTCCTCCCAGTAACCCTGATCGAGTATGAGTTTCTGGTAGAGAGGAACTCCGTTCAGAAGTACATTTTCACCGCTTATTCTGATGTCTCTCATACCGAAGTAAGACTTAACCTCATCGATAATCTCGTTTTCTTCGTCAAGAAGCTTGATGGTAAGATCATAAAGATCCGGAGATTCCGGAGTCCACTTCATAACCCACCATGGGTACTTGCGGTTAGCAACATTTACTGTAAATGAGAATCTTCTGTCACCTGTCATGGAGGCAGAACCTGCGCTGACAAAATCACCGTCAAAGCTGATTTCAGCCGCTACAAGACAGTTTGATTCTCTGTTTAAAGTGCCCTCAATCTTTATAAGAGAGTTATCCACATCAGGAGTCAGCTTGAGAGAAGCAACATATACTTCCGGAACGTACTCAATCCAGACGGATTTCCATATTCCTGTGGTCTGAACATACCAGCAGTCATGGCTCTTTCTGACCCATCTCTGTTTTCCTCTCGGCTGTGCCTTGTCAAGGCTGTCCTTACAGGAAACAGTAATAAGGTTCTCCCCGTCAACAATAAGGTCTGTTATATCAAAACCGAATCTTGAATAACCGCCTCTGTGAGTTCCGGCAACCTTACCGTTAACCCATACTTTTGTTTCGTAATCGGAGCCCTCAAAGTTAATGATTACTCGTTTGCCGTCCTCTCTGTCGAGGGCAACATTTCTCTGATACCATACGCAGTCGTAAACTTTCTGTACATCAATTCCGCTTGCTTTGGTCTCATAAGTAAAAGGAACTCTGATGGTTTTATTTGTTGAGAATCCGGTGTACCAGCTGTTGCTTTCACCGGAGGAGTTTTCGTCAAATGCAAAATCCCATTCTCCGTCAAGGAGAATGAAGCTGTCTCTGATTAGCTGTGGACGTGGGTAATTTTCCACATAATTTTTCATTTCCATCACCTCAATACAGATAATACCATATAAAA
Source organism: Clostridia bacterium (assembly GCA_030526115.1). Taxonomy (GTDB): domain Bacteria; phylum Bacillota; class Clostridia; order Oscillospirales; family Acutalibacteraceae; genus SIG603. The sequence goes on along the minus strand of JAUNDK010000040.1, from coordinate 10,409 downwards.
AATTTAAGTCAATCATAAGTTGTATATATCGATTTATTTTGTTATACTTTTCTAAAACAACAGATGAAAAGAGCAGTGATTATGAAATTCAGACACTCAGCATTTGTAACTGAGGTTTTTATATTATTTGTATATATGATACTTGGTTTTAATCAGCTTGTTTTTGCCGAGGATAACAATATTTATATAAGTGCTTCTGCAGATAAGGAATCCTATTCAATTGGGAATACTGTGAAACTGAACATAAGCAGTAACGGGGAATGTTCCGCTTTTCTTCTCAGCATAAATTATGATGCAGAAAAACTTCGATATAAGAATATGACTGTATCCCCGGATGTGTATTACCGGAACAATCTGAATGAAGGTTGTATAAATGTTGTAGTTACCGCAAAGTCAGGTCTCTGTCCATTGGATATTCTAACGGCATCTTTCAGTCTTATTGACGATACCGAGAATGCTTATTTTGATATTATCACTACCGATATAGCAGATGCCGAAGGCAATCTGCTTTCATCCGGGAATTCGGAAAGTGTTACGGTAAAAGTCGCTGATAAACCATCATCGGAAGCAAGAATTCTTAGTATTTCTCCATCATCAGGAAAGCTGAATGAAGAGTTCGGTTCCGATATCACTTCATATACCATGAATGTGCCTTATTCTTGTAATAAACTGTCATTCGATTGTGAAGTTAGTCCCGGAGCTACATACCGTATCAACAGAACAAATCTCGGCTCAGGCGGAAGTGTGACCGATTTTGAAATAACGGTAACAGCTGAAGACGGGAAAACAAAAACCACCTATACAATAGCTGTAACAAGAGGAGAGTATTCTCCCGGAGAATCAGCGGATGAGGGAAAAAGCAGCGAGGCTCTGCTTTTATCTGTAAAGCCTATACAAGGGGAACTGAATGAAACATTTTCATCCGATGTGTTTTTATACACAATGAGTGTTCCGTATTCTGTGAAAACCATGGAGTTCGATTGTGAGGTTTCGGAAGGAGCCTCATATAAAGTCAACAGAAAAAATCTTGGTTCAGGCGGAAGCGTAACAGATTTTGAAATAACGGTAACATCCGAAGACGGAAAAACCAAAAATAAATATACCGTTACGGTAACAAGAGCTGAATATGAGTATGAAAAGGAAGAGGGAAACAGTGAAGCTCTTTTACTGTCATTAAGCCCGTCAGATGGAAAACTGAATGAAGAGTTTTCTCCGTACATACAGAATTACACTATGTCTGTCACGTATAAAATTAAGCAGATAGAGTTTGACTGTACGGTTTCAGAAGGAGCTTCGTATAAAGTAAACAGGAGAAATCTCGGTTCGGGTGGAAGTACAACTGATTTTGAGATTACGGTAACATCAGAAGACAAAACAAACAAAAATATTTATATGATATCAGTAAGTCGCGGAGAGTATGTCAGGCCGGGACATTCTGACGATTCTTCGGAAGAACCTGATGATTTACCTCTTCCGATCCTGTATTCCATAGTTCCGTCTGAAGGTGAACTTAACGAGACTTTTGATCCGGAAAGAACAGCGTACACAATGACTGTGCCGTTTGAGGTAAAAACGCTCAGCTTTGCCTGTGAAACAGCTGAGGGAGACAGCTACAAAATTAACAGAAAAAATCTGGGTGCCGGCGGAAGTGCCGTGGATTTTAAAATAACTGTGAGTTCATCGGAAACCAAGAAAAAGAATACTTACGTTATTTCCGTTACAAGACTGGAAAAAATCAAAACAGAAAAAAATACGAAAAGCGATAAAAGTAAAGATGAGAGCAGTTTTGATGAAGTAAAGATTGTGCCAAAGTATGGTAAAAATTCTGAAATTACTATAATAGGGAACAGATTCACCGGATATCTGCTGTGGATTATGTGTGCAATATTTGTAGCAGGAATTGCTTTTACAATAATTAAAATTTCCAATAAGAAAAAATAATTTCCGAAAGTGCTTGACATAACAATAACCTCGTGATATAATTCATTCGTACCTGAGAGATACAGGAACATAATTAAATATCGCGGGGTGGAGCAGCTCGGTAGCTCGTCGGGCTCATAACCCGAAGGTCGTGTGGTTCAAATCCCGCCCCCGCAACCAAACAAAGACGTTCAGTTTTTACTGAGCGTCTTATTTTTTCACAGACTGATTGCATATTTTTTTGGTACAAAAAATCGGAAAGAGGGATGAAAACAGGCTTATTGTCAAAAAAGAAAATAGTTCAAAAAAATATTTGACAAACAGGGAGTGCTGTGATATAATTCACTCGTACCTGAGAGATACAGGACATAATTAAATATCGCGGGGTGGAGCAGCTCGGTAGCTCGTCGGGCTCATAACCCGAAGGTCGTGTGGTTCAAATCCCGCCCCCGCAACCAAACAAAGACGTTCAGCTTGCTGAGCGTCTTAACTTTTTTGGAGAACCTGATTATGAAATTATATAACGGACGACCAGAGAATGAATCTGGCAGACTTGAAAAAGAATTACTCTCATATGATTTTCTTGACAGTCTGGGAGTAGAATATCAAAGGGCAGACCATGAACCGGCAATGACCATGGAGATATGTGAAGAAATAGATAAAACACTTAATGCGGTTATCTGTAAAAATCTGTTTCTTTGTAACCGTCAGCAGACTAATTTCTATCTGTTAATGATTCCGGGAGACAAAAAATTCAAGACAAAAGATATTTCCGCTCAGATAAATTCATCCAGACTGTCTTTTGCAGGTGAGGAACATCTTGAAGAACTTCTTAAACTTACACCTGGATCTGTCAGCATACTTGGGCTTATGAATGATAAAGATGGAAAAGTAAGACTGCTCATAGATGAAGATGTGCTTTCATCAGAGTTTTTCGGATGTCATCCATGTATAAACACTTCAAGCCTGAAAATAAGTACTAAGGATTTAACAGAGAAAATAATACCGGCTCTGAAGCATGAACCAACAATTGTAAAACTATAAAAAAAGCTGTGCGACCTGAAATCGCACAGCTGAAATATTTCCGGAAATTAACCGAACTGAGGAACAACAGCATAGAAGTGAAGATCTTCGTCACCTGTGTTGCAAAGTGAGTGGGAATCACCTTTCTTGCAGTAAGAACACTGACCTGCGGAAACGGTTTCGTCTCCGTTTGGAGTTTTTACAGTACCGTTGCCTGAAACAACAAAGATAATTTCAGCGCTTGTTTCATGGCAGTGCATGCCGATTGAAGAGCCAGGCTCAAGCATTCCGCAGATGATTTTGTTTACTCCATCATCAACTATTTTGGCAAAGAATGTTCCTTCGCCACCGTTGAAATTAAGAATAGCCTTGTATTCCTTTGATAAGAAGTCGATTGTCATAGATTTATACCTCCTAAATTAAATATCGAAAAAATTATCAGGGCCAAGTTCTTCCTCAGCCTTTTCGTTAGGTATCGGAAGAAGCTGGAAAACCTCGCCTACCATGGACTTTGTCCAGATGGAAGGGGTGATTCTTATTGAATAGCCATAACCCGGGTCGCACATCCAGTCGGTCATTTTTGCTCTTGGTAAACCGTAAGCTGCAAGTATTGTCATAATTACACCACCATGGGTTACAAGTGCTGCGCTTGTGGTTCCCGTGAACATCATGTTGGATACAAGAGTTTCAAAACCTTTGCATACTCTCTGCATGAATACCATGCTGCTTTCTCCGTTTGGCGGAGCAGCATTCTGTCCCTGGGCCATCCATTCGGAAAAACGTGGGTCTTTCTGAAGCTCTTCGGCGGTTTTGTTTTCCCAGTCACCGAAATCACATTCAGCCATTTCAAGAATTACTACCGGCTCTGCCCATGGGTAGATTATACGGAGAGTATCCACACATCTTGTGGATGGACTTGCGTAAAAGGACTCTGCATCTGGATATGTTGTGGTCTGCTTGAGTTCAAGAATCTGCTGCATGCCGACATCGGCGAGAGGAGACTCTGTTCTGCCTATGTAACGACCTTCAAGATTGCCTTCGCAGATTCCGTGTCTGATAAGATGGATAGTATAAGATTTCACAATGAAAATTCCTTTCAAGTTTGTGTTTTTTTCTTTACTTTATAATGTCTCTGTAATATAATTATACTCAATGTTTATATTATTGCAATGATTTTGGGGTGTGAGTTTTGAATACAACCTTCTCAAAAAAACTGATAGAGCTGAGAAAAGAGAGAGGACTAAGCCAGAAGAATGCCGCACAGATGTTGGGCGTTTCTCAGGCCTTGCTTTCACACTATGAAAAAGGTATTCGAGAGTGTGGTCTTGATTTTGTAATAAGAGCGGCAGATTTATACGAGGTTTCCACAGACTATATGCTCGGAAGAACTTCGGTTAAATCCATTGCCGATGAAAGCTGTTCAGTCAGCAGTCTTTATACAACCGAAGAAGAGATGCTCTATTCAGAAGTAAAATCATCTTTTAATATTTTATTTACTATTCTGAAAAAAATCAATAGTAAATCATTAACTAAAAAAACAGCGGCTTATATTATGCAGTCGGTTTCCATGGTTCTTGATCTGTTCACCGAAGAAAACGAGGTAAAAAAATCCATGACACTTCTTTCGGAGAATATTGCGGAATATTCAGGTATTGCGGCAAAAATCGATGAGAACCCGGAAATCAGAAAAGCTGCTGTAAAAGCAATAAAGAAATAGTGACTTCATAAGGAAGTCTTTTTAAGGAAAGAAAAAGAAAGATAAAAAAGAAGAAAAGAGGTAATCAGAATGTGTGGCTTTGCAGGTTACATACATACTGAAGAAGAATTTGACCATGCAAAAATAATTAAAGACATGGCCGACAGAATTGCCCACCGTGGTCCGGATGATGCAGATTACTATGTCGATGAGAATATTTCTCTCGGTTTCAGGCGTTTATCCATTATAGATCTTGATGGTGGCAGACAGCCGATTTACAACGAGGATAAAAATCTTGTCCTGCTTTTTAACGGAGAAATTTATAATTACCAGATTCTCCGTAAGGAACTCGAAAACGCAGGCCATAAGTTTTATACCAATACCGATTCCGAAACTCTCGTTCACGGTTACGAAGAATGGGGAACAGACCTCTGCAATCATTTAAGAGGAATGTTTGCTTTCGTTATCTGGAACAAAACTACAAAAGAGCTTTTTGGAGCAAGAGATTTCTTCGGAATAAAGCCGTTCTATTATGCAAGAATGGGTAAGAGTTTCATGTTCGGTTCTGAGATTAAGTCGTTCCTGTCTCATCCGGATTTCAAAAAAGAGCTGAACGAAAACCAGCTTGAAAGTTATCTGAGCTTCCAGTATTCACCGTGTGAAGAGACTTTTTTCAAAAATACATTCAAGCTTCTTCCGGCTCACTGGTTTAAGTATAAAGACGGAGAAATGAAAATCGAAAGATACTGGATTCCAAAGTTCAATGCAGAAGAGGATAAGCCTCTCGAGTACTGGACAGACGAAATCGAAAAGGCTTTCGATAATTCTGTTGAAGCTCATAAAATTGCCGATGTTGAGGTTGGTTCATTCCTCTCAAGCGGTGTAGATTCCTCCTATGTGGCCTGCTCCGCAAATGTAGACAAGACATTTACAGTAGGTTTTGCCAATGGTGAGAAATACAACGAGATAAGTTACGCCAAAGAGCTTTCGGAGCAGATTCCTGTAAAGAACATTGCAAAAGAGATTACTCCCGAGGAGTTCTGGGGCAATTTCTCAAAAATTCAGTATCACATGGATGAGCCGCTTGCAGACCCATCCGCAGTAGCACTTTACTTTGTCTGCAATACAGCTGCGAAGCATCTTAAGGTAGCACTCTCCGGTGAGGGAGCGGATGAACTGTTCGGTGGCTATAATATCTATCATGAACCACTTGATTTAACTGCTTATGATAAGATTCCGTTCCCGGTCAGAAAACTTGCCGGAAAACTTGCTTCACATCTTCCACAGGTTCACGGAATAAACTATATCGTACGTCGTGGCAAAAAACTTGAGGATAGATTTATCGGAAATGCATATATGTTCACAGAGAAAGAGCGAAAGGCACTTCTCAAAGTAAAAACAGATGCAAAGGCACCGGAGGCACTTGTTAAGCCGTATTACGATATGGTAAGTGATAAAGATGCTGTAACAAAAATGCAGTTTGTTGATATCAACATGTGGATGGTAGGTGATATCCTCCTCAAGGCGGACAAGATGAGCATGGCAAATTCCCTTGAGGTAAGAGTTCCGTTCCTTGATAAAGAGGTTATGAATGTAGCTCAGAGAATTCCGCTTAAATACAGAGTAACTGATAATACCACAAAATATGCCATGAGAACTGCGGCGGCCAGACGTATGCCGGCAAAGTGGTCAACAAAGAAAAAGCTTGGCTTCCCGGTTCCGACAAGAGAGTGGCTCAAGCAGGATAAATATTATGGCATTGTGAAAGAAGCTTTCACAGGTGATATTGCAGAGAAATTCTTCAATACGGAAATGCTTGTGAAACTTCTTGACGATCACAAGAATTTAAAAAGAGATAATTCCAGAAAAGTCTGGACGGTATATTCTTTCCTCGTATGGTACAAGAGATTCTTCGTCGAGGAAAAATAATATAAATAAAGAAGGTTAAATTATGGCAAACGATTTTCTTCCTGTTCTTCTTGGAAGTGACATCAATGTTTACGGAATGGCCCGTTCATTCCACGAAGCTTATGGAATCAAGAGCGTCGCAGTAGGAAAGGGAATACTTCCTGCCACAGCGAACAGTGAAATAGTCAAAGTCGAAAAGGTTGAGCCAAGACTTGAGGAGGATGAGGTTTTTGTAAGTACTCTTCTCGAGTTTGCTAAGAGATACAAGGGCCAGAGACTTCTCCTTGTTCCATGCGGAGATAATTACATCAAGATGCTCGTCCGCAATCAGGATAAACTCAGAGGAACTTATGAGTTCGAGTGCATCTCCGAGGAGCTTCTCATGAAGCTTTCCATAAAGGAGAGTTTCTATCAGGTCTGCACAGAGCACGGCTTCTCTTTCCCAAAGACCACCACATGCTCCTATGAGAATTATAAGACAGTTGAGCTGCCGTTTGATTTTCCATGTATTATCAAGCCATCCAACTCCGTTGCATATTGGAACTGTTCTTTCCCACATAAGAAGAAAGTTTTTGTTGCCCAGAATAAAGAGGAATATGATGCAATCCTTGATGCAATTTATGGCTCCAGCTATAAAGATCACCTTATTCTTCAGGAGTATATTCCCGGTGATGACAGCCGCATGAGAGTTATGAACTGCTACTGCGGTAAAGATAAAAAGGTTAAGCTCGTTGCTCTCGGTAATGCTGTTCTTGAGGAGCATTCTCCTGAGGGAATCGGTTCCTATGCTGCTATTATCAACGGTTATGATGAAAAGCTCAATAAGATGATGATAGACTTCCTCGAGGGAATCGGATATGTAGGATTTGCAAACTTCGATATGAAATATGATGAGCGTGACGGAAAGTATAAGCTTTTTGAAATGAATCTTCGTCAGGGAAGAAGCTCTTACTTTGTTACAGCTGCGGGTTATAACATTGCAAAATGGCTTGCAGACGATATCATATATAATAAGCCAATGGGACTGACTGTTGCTACAAATAAGGTTCTCTATTCCATTATTCCAAAGCAGATTATTTACAAGTATACTCAGGATGAAAAAGTAAAGGAAGAGGCACGAAAACTCATAAAAGAGGGCAAGATGATAAATTCCTATTACTACGAAAAGGATAAGAACCTGAAAAGAACCATTAAGTTCGCAAAAAATCAGTTCCACTATTTCCAGAAGTATAAGAGATATTTTGGTAACAAGTCTCTCAAAGATTAAGGAGAAAGTTATATGTGCGGTTTCGCAGGATATATACACACAGAAAAAGAATTTGACCATGCAGAGGTAATCAAGGGCATGGCGGACAGAATTATCCACCGTGGCCCGGATGACGGAAACTACTATGTGGATGATGACATCTCCCTTGGTTTCCGCCGTCTTTCCATCATTGACCTTGAGGGTGCAAGACAGCCTCTTTTCAATGAGGATAAGTCCCTTGTGCTTGTCTTTAACGGTGAAATATACAATTATCAGGAGCTGCGTGAAGAGCTTATTAAAGAAGGCCATACCTTCTATACTCACGGTGACGGTGAAACTCTCATTCACGGTTACGAGCAGTGGGGCAAAGGTCTTCTTCAGAAGTTAAGAGGTATGTTTGCCTTTGTAATCTGGGATACAAAGAAGAAAAAGCTCTTTGGTGCAAGAGATATTTTCGGAATCAAGCCATTCTATTATTATATAAAGAACGGTGAATTTATGTTTGGTTCCGAGATTAAATCTTTCCTTTCTCATCCATGCTTCGAGAAAGAGATAGACGAGAGCAAGATTCCTGAGTATCTTTCTTACGAGTACATTCCGACAGAGGAGACAATCTTCAAGAATGTATATAAACTTCCGGGCTCCTTTTGTTTTGAATATGAAAACGGCCGGCTCACAACTGAGAAATATTATGACATCAGATATAACATTGATGACACAAAAACTCTTGAGGATTGGGAAAAGGCTATAACAAAGGAATTTACAGAATCTGTAAATGTTCATCAGATTGCCGATGTTGAGGTTGGCTGCTTCCTCTCAAGTGGTGTTGACTCCTCCTATGTTGTAAAGGAAGTATTCAGAAATACCGAAAAGGTTAAAACCTTTACAGTAGGTTATGATGAGGAGAAGTACAGCGAACATCCATATGCACAGGAGTTCTCTGAGACATTGGGTGTTACAAATATTCTCAATAAAGTTACAGCCGATGAGTTTTTCGATTCTGTCGGTGAAATTCAGTATTTCATGGATGAGCCGCTTCCGAATCCATCCGAGATTCCGCTTTACTTCCTCGCAAAGAATGCTGCAAAGTATGTAAAGGTTGTTCTCTCCGGTGAAGGCGCAGACGAACTTTTCGGTGGCTATCCAATGTATCTTCAGGGCGGTCACTTCGCAAGATATTCAAAGATTCCGAAGCCGCTTCGCAAGATGGCAGGAGCTGTTGCAAAGAAAGTTCCCCAGATGAAGGGAAGAAACTTCCTTATCCGCGGTGCAATGGAACCATACGAGCGTTTCATGAGAGCCAACTATGTTTTCGTTGACCCTGATGAGCGTCAGCAGTACCTTAAGAGACCTGTCACATCCAAAAGACCTGAGGAGTACAGCAAGCGTTATTTTGATGAGATTAAGGATCAGAATCTCGATGAGCCGACTCAGCTTCAGTATGTCGACATGAAAACATGGATGATCTATGATATTCTTCTCAAAGCTGACAGAATGAGTATGGCAAACTCTCTCGAGCTTCGTGTTCCGTTCCTTGATAAAAAGATGCTGGAACTTTCTCTTCAGATTCCATCAAAGTACCGTGCTCACAATGAGGTAACAAAGATTGCCCTCAGAAGTGCCGCACTTAAGCAGCTTCCTGAAAAGACAGCAAACAAGAAGAAACTCGGTTTCCCGGTTCCGCTGAATGACTGGCTCCGTCAGGATAAGTACTACAATAAGGTAAAAGAGGCTTTCCTCTCAGAATCCAGCGAGAAGTTCTTCAACACAGATGCACTCATGAAGCTCCTTGATGATCATAAGTCCGGCAAAAACGGAAATATGCAGAAAATCTGGTCCTTCTACTCTTTCATTCTGTGGTATGACGAGTTCTTCGTAAAAAACTGATTGTTTTATGATGGGATGCTCAATTTTGGGCATCCCACATCAAATAAAAAATATTTTAAAAGTTCTTGACATTATAATAAATTGGTAGTATAATAACCATCGTTGTGAGGAACACAACAAAGATTAATAAATGGACGCTTAGCTCAGCTGGCTAGAGCACCTGCTTGACGTGCAGGGGGTCAGCGGTTCAAGTCCGTTAGCGTCCACCAAAGCTTCGGTTTATACCGGAGCTTTTTTTATAATCTATTTTTCAGATAACAAAAACAGCCGCACTGTGGCGACTGCTCTGAGAAATAGGGAACAGCTGAAGTTAATGCTGTTTCTTTCTTTTCTGAGTACGATCAGTACAGTATGAGCCTGATTTTCTCATTTCGTTAACCGCAAGAATAGGTAACAGTATAAGTGCAATGCTGAAAAGTTCCATATAATATATCTCCTTTTGTATGATGACTGTATTTTACCATGGGTATATGGGTAAAAATCACCCCAGCAAAAGAAAAAGCCGGTATTTTTACCGGCGGGATTGTTATAAAATTGTTTCCATTACGGTTTTAAGAGGGAGCATTCCCATCTTCTCATAAAATTTTCGTGCAATCGGATTGAGTTCCCATACACTTAAAGTAATTCTGTAACAGCCCTTTTCTTTTGCAAAAGCTTTTACATATTCGAAAAGCTCTGTTGCAATATGTCGTCCTCTGTTTTTTTCGTCAACGCATATATCATCTATAT
>JAUNDK010000113.1 GCA_030526115.1 Clostridia bacterium | reverse complement strand
TGAAAAGTAAAATAAAAGGAACAGGGATTTGCCTTGCTATAGCGATTCCTTCATGGGCTCTTGTGAAGCTTGTTCCTTCACTTTCGATTGTCGGAGCACCGGTAATTGCAATCCTTGCAGGAATGGTTGTGACCAGGTTTATTAAAGATGACGAACCGTTCAGGGCGGGTATCGCGTTCACATCGAAGAAAATACTTCAGTATGCTGTAATACTTCTGGGCTTCGGACTTAATCTTGCCACAATAGGGAAGGTCGGAGCTCAATCGCTTCCGATTATTGTCTCTACAATAGCCACATCTCTGATTGTATCGTATCTGATGTTCAGAGCACTTAAAATTGACAGAAATTCGGCAATTCTTATAGGTGTGGGATCGTCAATCTGCGGAGGCAGCGCAGTTGCGGCTGCTGCACCTGTAATCGGGGCGGACGATGAGGAGATAGCCCAGTCGATATCGGTAATATTCCTGTTCAATGTTATAGCTGCTGTTATATTCCCGACACTTGGCGGAATTATGGGACTTTCAGATGCAGGATTTGGTCTGTTTGCAGGAACTGCTGTCAATGACACTTCGTCAGTTACAGCTGCTGCATCGACATGGGATACGATTCATAATACCGGAGGTGCTGTTCTTGAATATGCAACAATTGTAAAACTGACAAGAACCCTGGCAATTATACCGATAACTTTTGTGCTTGGAATAATTGAGGCGAAGAAAAAGAAACGCGACTCGGAAGGATTCAGTCTCAAACGAGCTTTTCCGATGTTCATTCTTTACTTTGCACTGGCATCTGTACTAACAACAATAGCGCAGACAGTCCTTACCGGTTCAGCTCTGGAAGGCGCTGACGCTCTCTTTGCCTTTCTTAAGGAGGTAAGCAAGTTCTTTATTGTCATGGCGATGAGTGCGATAGGACTTAATACTGATAGAGTAAAGCTTGTGAAAACAGGCGGAAAACCGATACTTCTCGGATTCACATGCTGGGTATGCATCTCGGCTGTCAGTCTGGTTATGCAGCATATGCTCGGAATTTTCTGATGAATAATTATGGTGTTAAGCAAAAAAGCTTGACACCTGTTTTGCATTGTGTTAAATTATACTGGTGATGTTTTGAAAAGGAAGGTTGTTTCATGTTTGTAGACGATGTGCTGGAAATCAGTCTTCTTTACGATTTCTATGGAGAGCTTCTTTCCAGGAGACAGCAGGAGGTTATGAACCTGTATCATGAAGAGAACCTTTCGCTTTCGGAGATTGCAGATGAGTTCGGAATTTCCAGGGCGGGAGTTCACGACTCTCTGAAGAAAGCCGAAAAGGCTCTGCTGGCATATGAGGATAAGCTGGGCCTTGTGAAGAAATTTGCAGATACGAGAAATCTCATCGAGAGGATAGACCGGAAACTTGAGAATCTGATTATTGAGAATTCAGACAACGGAGAGCTCTCGGAGGCTCTCAGTGAGATAAGAAAAGATATAGATAATATGGAGTAGATTATGGCATTTGAAGGATTATCCGAAAAACTGCAGGGAGTTTTCAAAGGACTTAAGAATCAGGGCACTATTACTGAGGCTGATGTTAACAATGCCATGCGTGAGATTAAACTGGCACTTCTTGAAGCGGATGTCAACTTTAAGGTTGTTAAAGAATTCGTTTCATCAGTCAGGGAGAAGGCTCTGGGCGAGGAAATATTAAGGAGCGTGACTCCGGGTCAGCAGATAGTCAAGATTGTTAATGATGAACTGGCTGCCCTTATGGGAGGAGCAAACAGCAAACTCACATATTCACCAAGAGGATTCTCCATTTATATGATGGTGGGTCTTCAGGGTACAGGTAAAACAACAACATGCGGGAAACTGGCTGCCTATCTCAAGAAAGAAGGCAAAAAACCGATGCTTTGCGCATGTGACGTGTACAGACCTGCTGCTATAGATCAGCTCGAGGTGGTAGGAAAGCAGATTGATGTTCCTGTATATACAGACAGAACAACAAATGTGCCGGAGGATATAGCAAAAGCAGCCGCAAGGCATGCTGAACTGAAAGGCTTTGATGTTCTGATAGTCGATACTGCAGGACGTCTTCAGATAGATGAAGAACTTATGGAAGAGCTTGTAAGAATCAGGAACGGTATCAAACCTCATGAGATACTTCTTGTTCTTGACGCGCTTACAGGTCAGGATGCTGTGAACGCTGCCGAGGGCTTTAACGACAGACTTGGCGTGGACGGCATTATAATGACCAAGCTCGACGGCGATTCAAGGGGCGGTGCTGCTCTATCGGCAAAGAGCGTTACAGGCAAGCCTATCAAATTCATCGGAGTCGGCGAAAAATTTGACGCTCTTGAACCTTTCCATCCGGAGAGAATGGCCAGCAGAATACTTGGAATGGGTGATGTTGTATCTCTTGTTGAAAAGGCACAGGAGGCCATTGATGAGGAAAAGGCGGCAAAATTAGAAGAGCGGCTCAGGAAAAACCAGTTTACGCTCGAAGATTTTCTCGATCAGATCGGACAGATCAGAAAGATGGGCGGAGTCGGTTCAATGCTTGACCTTATGCCCGGATTTTCTGCAAAGCAGCGTCAGGACATGGATATAGAGAAGGCAGAAAAAGAGTTTTCTCACATGGAGGCAATTATCCTTTCGATGACGCCACAGGAGAGAGATAATCCTAAGATTCTCAACTCCAGCAGAAGAAAAAGAATTTCAGCAGGATGCGGACTTCCTGTTTCCGAGATAAACAGTCTCATCAGAAAATACGAAGACACCAAGAAGATGATGAAGCAGTTTACAGGCGGTAAGTTCAGGAAGAAGGGTGCATTCAGAGGATTGTTTTAGTTAATAAAACTTGTAAGTTTTAAAATAAATATTAAAGTATAAATTTTTAGGAGGAAACTAATGGTTAAAATCAGATTAAAGAGAATGGGAGCTCACAAGAAGCCTTTTTACAGAGTTGTTGTTGCTGATTCAAGAACACCTAGAGACGGAAAGTTCATCGAAGAGATCGGCTACTACAATCCTATGACAGAGCCTAAGGACATAAAAATTGACGAAGAGAAGGCTCAGAAGTGGTTAGCAAACGGAGCTCAGCCTACAGAGACAGTAAAAAAATTATTCAAGAACTCCGGTATCATCAAATAAGAAAGCGGTGAAATAATGGTTAAACTGGTAGAAGTGATTGCAAAGTCACTTGTTGAAGACCCGGATGCCGTTGAAGTTACAGAAAAAGCCGGTAGGAATTCTACCATTGTAATAGAGCTGAAAGTTGCGCCGGATGATATGGGTAAAGTAATAGGCAAGCAGGGCCGGATAGCTAAAGCCCTTCGGAGCGTAGTAAAAGCAGC
>JAUNDK010000112.1 GCA_030526115.1 Clostridia bacterium | reverse complement strand
ATATATCGTGCATAGTCGAATCTCCCCTCTTTTTATTTATTATACTCCAATTATCTGCATATGTATAGAAAAAGAGGAGCCTGAAACCAGACTCCCCCTGTAAATATTCAATTACTTGAGTGAAGCGATAGATTCCTGAATGAGCTGAATCTGCTTTGCGAGCTTCTCTCCGTTTGCTCTTACTCCTGCAACAACATTTTCAGGAGCCTTGCTCATGAACTTCTCGTTGTTGAGCTTTGCGTTAACTGTGTCGAGCTGCTTCTGAGCGTTCTCGAGCTCTTTGTTGAGTCTCTTGAGCTCTGCCTCGAAGTCAACGAGTTCGTTCATTGGGATGTAAGCCTTACATGCGTTTGTAACAACTGTTACCGCACCCTCAACGCTGAACTCTGCGCCTGTGTCACAGCCGGATGCATAAGCAAGACGCATGATTGCGTTCTTCTCTGTATCGAAGGCTGATGTGTCTGCTGTCTCGATGTAGATGTGAGCCTTCTTGGAAGGTGGAACATTCATGTCTGCACGTCTTGCACGAACAGCACGGATGAGAGCCATAACCTTTTCCATCTCTGCTGCCTCAGCGGCAAAGTCGAGGTTTGCATCGTACTCAGGCCACTTTGCAACAACAAGAGCCTCGCCCTCGTGTGGAAGTGTCTGCCAGATTTCCTCTGTAATGAATGGCATGAATGGGTGGAGGAGCTTGAGTGTGGAGCTCATAACAAATGTGAGAACCTGTCTTGCGGAAGCTGCGCTCTCCTCATCGTCACCGTTCATTCTGATCTTTGCAAGCTCAATGTACCAGTCGCAGAAATCATCCCAGATGAAATCATAGAGCTTGGAAACAGCAATACCGAGCTCGAACTTATCGAGGTTGTCTGTTACTTCCTTGGCAACATTGTTGAACTTTGTGATAATCCACTTATCCTCGAGGAAGAGCTTCTCAGGAACAGCACACTTTACATCCTTGCCGTCGATGTTCATGAGGATGAATCTTGCGGCATTCCAGATCTTATTTGCGAAGTTTCTTGAAGCGTTTACTCTCTCATCGGAATAACGGATGTCATTTCCCGGGCTGTTACCTGTTACGAGAGTGAATCTGAGGGCATCAGCGCCGTACTTGTCAATCTCCTCGAGCGGGTCGATACCGTTACCGAGAGACTTGGACATCTTTCTTCCCTGTGCGTCTCTTACAAGGCCGTGGAAGAATACAGTCTTGAACGGAACCTCACCCATGTGCTCGATTCCGGAGAAAATCATTCTGGAAACCCAGAAGAAGATAATATCGTAACCTGTTACGAGGGTATTTGTCGGGTAGAAGTACTTGAGCTCCTCTGTGTTATCAGGCCAGCCGAGTGTGGAGAATGGCCAGAGAGCGGAGGAGAACCATGTATCGAGGGTATCCTCATCCTGAGCAAGGTTTGTGCAACCGCACTTTGGACAAGCATGTGGAGCGTTCTCGCTTACGATAACCTCACCGCAGTCAGGGCAGTACCATGCAGGAATTCTGTGACCCCACCAGAGCTGACGGGAAATACACCAGTCCTTGATGTTATCCATCCAGTTGAAGTAAGTCTTGTTCATTCTCTCAGGGATGAACTTGATATCGCCCTCACGAACAGCATCTCTTGCAGGAGCTGCGAGTGGCTCCATCTTTACGAACCACTGTGTGGAAACTCTTGGCTCAACAACAGTACCGCAACGGTAGCATGTACCTACATTGTGCTTGATTGGCTCAATCTTGATGAGAAGACCGAGATTGTCGAGCTCCTCAACGATAGCCTTACGGCAGTCCTGAGATGTCCAGCCGTTGTACTTGCCAGCGTTCTCGTTCATTGTGCCGTCATCGTTCATGACGTTTACAACTGGGAGATTGTGTCTGAGGCCAACCTCGTAGTCGTTAGGGTCGTGAGCAGGAGTAATCTTAACAACACCTGTTCCGAAGTCCATCTCAACGTACTCGTCGGCAACAATCGGAATTTCCTTGTTTACGATTGGGAGCATGAGGGTCTTGCCTATCATGTCCTTGTATCTCTCATCATCAGGATGAACAGCAACCGCTGTATCACCGAGCATAGTTTCAGGTCTTGTTGTTGCAAGCTGAATGAAACCGCTTCCGTCTGTGAGAGGATACTTGATGTGCCAGAATGAACCTTCCTTCTCCTCAAACTCAACCTCTGCATCGGAGATGGATGTCTTACAATGTGGACACCAGTTGATGATTCTCTTACCTCTGTAGATGAGACCCTTCTCGTAAAGCTTTACGAAAACGTGGTTAACAGCCTTGTTGCAGCCCTCATCGAGAGTAAATCTTTCTCTCTCCCAGTCGCAGGAGAAGCCCATCTTCTTGAGCTGCTCTACGATTCTACCGCCATACTGAGCCTTCCACTCCCATGCTCTCTCGAGGAACTTTTCACGGCCGAGGTCCTCTTTGGAGATACCCTCTTTGCGCATAGCCTCAACAATCTTTGCCTCTGTTGCGATGGATGCATGGTCTGTACCCGGCATCCAGAGTGCGCTGTAGCCCTGCATTCTCTTGAAACGGATGAGAATATCCTGAAGAGTATCGTCGAGGGCGTGACCCATGTGGAGCTGTCCTGTGATGTTTGGTGGTGGAATAACGATTGTGTATGGTTCTTTCTCAGGGTCAACTTCTGCGTGGAAATAATTTCCTTTTAACCAGAAGTCATAGATTCTGTCTTCAACTTCTTTTGGCTCATAAGCCTTTGCAAGTTCTTTTGCCATGTTGGTTTCTTCCTTTCGTATTATAAATGATTGGGATAATTCCCTTGATTAACTGTGTCAGAAAACTGAACTTTACCGTAAAACAAAAAGTCCGCCCCAAGATAAACCTTGAGACGGATCATAAAGATTCGCGGTACCACTCAAGTTACCGATTCACAGGAACCGGTCACTTTTACAGGCTCTGACAAGCCCTCGGCCATGACGTTGCCGTTCACGGAAAGGTTCTACTCAGGCTTTCGCCTTTTCTTCCTCTCGGCTGCGGAGCGACAGACTACGGTTTTCTCCTGCCGACTTTCACCAGCCGTCGGCTCTCTGCAAAGATAGCGCCATATCCCTCTCCGTTATTCGCCTTTTATTCAGTTCTCAGTTATTTTAGCACCGAACGGCTTTACTGTCAAGAATTCTTTATGTTTACATCGATAAAAAGAGCCCCGGATTTCTCCGAGGCTCAGATTATTTAAGCTTTACCGATAAGAATTATCAGTGCTTTGACTTTAAGTTGCGCTTTCTGTAAGTTACAATTCCCACAACCATTGCTGCTGCGGCTGCAATCATTACAATAATCCATGCATTGTTGTTGCTCTCGTCACCTGTCTTTG
>JAUNDK010000039.1:21100-22875 GCA_030526115.1 Clostridia bacterium | reverse complement strand
TATACTTTTCTCTCTTCTATGGCGTCTATTAAATTCCAAAGGAGTTTCTTCTTCGATATTCTCTTCAATTACAGCTTCAGCTTCGGAAACAGCTTCCGGTTCTTCTGCCAGAGCAGTAAAGGGCATTGATGAGCTTATCATCACCGCCGAGAGAATAATCGACAATACTT
Organism: Clostridia bacterium; assembly: GCA_030526115.1. Taxonomy (GTDB): domain Bacteria; phylum Bacillota; class Clostridia; order Oscillospirales; family Acutalibacteraceae; genus SIG603. The sequence continues at coordinate 22,705 of JAUNDK010000039.1, read as the reverse complement.
TTGTGAATTTTTTCATTACGCAATCCTCCATGTATGTCGTTTCACATAATATACATATAAGTACTCTTATTATATATGAAATAAGAAAATAATCAATCTGCTGTCTCAGAAAACAGAGAAATTTTTCTCATACAGAAACCCTCATGCCAGACCTGAACATGAGGGTTTTTTGCAGATTGTTTCCACTCAGCTTTCCATCATAAGATGAATGATTTCCTTATCTGTTTCATGCATGCCTATTCTTGCGAGTCGGCCGACGTTTGCTATGGTGTTCTCAACGCCTTTTTTTACTATGCCGTCTCCACCGAAGAACTGGTTGCCGTGCTCGTACATGGCAAGTCCCAGCATACCCGCATCAACAGAAGATGCGATTTTTGCGGCACAGCTTGCTTTTGCTCCGTCACAGATTATACCTGAAGTTACAGCAACGGCATTAACCACGGTATGGGCTATCATCTCGAACTTACCGCCCTTGAGATAGGCTACACCCGCACCGGATCCGACACCGGCACTTACTGCTCCGCAATATGCGGAGAGTCGTCCTATGCCTGTCTTGAGGTGAATTGTAATGAGATTCGAAACACAGAGCGCTCTGAGAAGCTCCTCGTGGCTTTTACCTGTTTCTCTCGCATAGACAATAACGGGAACGCTGGACGTGATACCCTGATTACCGCTGCCGGAGTTGATTACCACGGGAAGTTCACATCCGTTCATTCTGGCATCGCTGGCTGCCGCCGCCCATGCCTTCATCTGATAATTTATATCATTCTCATGGGTTTCAAGTAAGGTTTTACCTATATTCGCACCGTAATTTCCCCTGAGACCCTCTGCGGCTATTGCCATGTTGTAGTCTATCTGACGCTCCAGAACTTCCCTTACATCTTCGGGATTAACTTTATCGGCAAAATCGATAATTCCCTCAACACTCATGAAACTTCTGTCGGTGAGACCTTCTTCTTTGAGCTCTGCACTTTTTTCGAGAAGAACCTCATTGTTTTTCTTTATGCTGACAATATTTGTGTGATATTCGACTATGCGGACAAATGCGCTTTCCTCACCACACAGCGCTGTAATCTGAATATCGAAAATGTGCGGAGTATCTGCACACTTTATTTCTATTTCGGTACTGTCGAGATATTCTTTTGTGGCGAGAATCTGCTCTTCGCTGACCTCTGCGATAACCTCAAGCTCTGCTGACGCATTACCTGCTACCGTACCTACCGCAGCTGCGGCGGAAATTCCCCTCATACCACCTGTGTGAGGAACAACAACGCTCTTAACGTTCTTGATGATATTTCCGCTTACCTCCACAATGAGTTTTTCAGGCAGTTTTCCGAGAACTTCCCTTGCCTTGGCACCTGCATAGGCTATGGCTATCGGCTCTGTACATCCCATGGCAGGACGAAGCTCCTCATGAAGTACTTTCACATATTCAGAATATCTGTTGCTTTCCATAATCAAAATCCTTTTTATCTTTCAGTTTGAATAATAATACATTAATTCATGCTTTTTTTCAATATAAATATAGATACTCCCCACCCGAAACAAGCAGGTGGAGAGCACAATTCAGGGATTACAATTTCCGCATGGTGAGTAACCCATGGC
>JAUNDK010000039.1:13407-21069 GCA_030526115.1 Clostridia bacterium | reverse complement strand
GATCCGCAATCGGGATAATGGAATTTCTTTGTGTTTATTTTAAGCACATACTGGGCTGACACTGCCTGTTTTACTGGCTCGGGTACCGCTTCGGATGAAGATTCGGCAGAAGTTCCTCCGCCTGTGAAATAACCCTGCTTCTGAGTGAAAATCTCTGTGTTACCATCTCTGTATGTAAGAGTAATCTCTCCGCTCTCATCTGTGCGGTAAATTTCAGAATTATATGCTGAGAGTGTGTTCAGGGTTCTTTCGGTCGGGTGACCGTAGCTGTTATCTTTGCCCACACTTATGAAACTGTAAGCAGGGCTCATGGCACGGACAAAATCACCCGAGCTTGAAGATGAACTTCCATGGTGGCCGACAATATATAAATCACAGTCTATGTCATAATCGGAATATACCATGGATGTTTCGGCATCCTCCTCGGCGTCACCTGTAATAATACAGCTGAAATCTCCACAGCGTATTCTAAGAACAACCGAGGCGGAGTTTTTGTCTTCACAGTCATAATTCTCGGGAGATATTACGGTTATATCGGAATCACCGAAAGTGAAGCTGTCTCCTATACCCGGGTAAATCACTTCCGCTTTACTCTGTTCTCTTTTGCTCACGAAAGATGAATATATTTTTGTGTCATTCACATAGTCGGGATTAATAACCGTGTCAACCTCTGTTGTGTTCAGCACACCCACAAGTCCCGCTATATGATCTTCATCATAATGAGAGGCAACAAGATAATCAAGCTCCGTTATGCCGTGCTGTTTCAGATATGCTACAACATAGGAAGAAGAGTTTCTTCCGCCGCCGTCATAAAGCATATATTCTCCGTCCGATTCAAACAGAACAGAGAGCCCCTGCCCAACATCAAGCATAGTAACGGTGAGATTTTCCCCTTCCTCGGCACTCACAGAGAGTACCGCACAGGAGAAAACCAACAGGATTGAGAGTAATATCGAGGTAAGTCTTTTCATTATCAGTCTCCAAGTTTTATTCTGAGTTCGCCATCAGGCTTTATTTCAAGCCTCATCTTTTTCACATAGCTGTTATAGAAATTCTGCTTCTCGGCAGGAGAAAGGCCTATTCTGCTCTGCTCGTAAATTTCATTCAGCATGGAATTTACATTTATGGAAATACGCTGGTCCACATAGTCCTCAATTAGCATTTTGAGAGCACCGATTTTAAGATCGGCTACATTACCCGCAAAGTCATCCATTATACAGTAGGAAATTCTGTGCTCCTGCATGGCATCCACAAGGGATGTGCCGAGTTTGCTGTATTCCGTAACAACAAGGAAATCGGCATCAGGCAGGCCTGAGATAAGCCCCCAGAAATCGGAGTCTGAAGAAACAAGCAGAAAAGCATCTATATCGTTTGTATAGAACTCACGGCATGCACCGGCTGTCATGCGGATGTCGACCAGGCTCTTGAAGTCATTTACCCTCTCGATGAGCTCATATTCAACGGGAACATTAATGTAACTCTCGAGAATACGCCATGTGTTTACGGTGTGAACATCATCGAAGAGAATAATCTTGCTGAGCTTTCCGAAATCATTCTCAGGATTATTGGAACGCTGGCAATACTCCTTTATATTACGAAGAACCGCAGTCAGTTTATACGGGTCAGAATTTTCGCAGTCAACGATTATGGCAATTCTGTCATGGTCTGCAATAAAATCATTAATATCAGCCTTTGTCTCCTGCTTTGCACCATGAACATTTCTCAGCTCATGGAAAGTGTCATAATTAACCGCATACAGCATGAGAAGGAACTTTTTATCGTTGAGAAGTATATTTCCCACTGTAAAATCTTCGGGTGAGATGTCGGTTTCTTCGTCATGGGCAAGAGCGGCCTGCATCTGTGCCTTCATATCCATTGGCCAGTTTATATACTTGTGGAATGGATAGGAATTTCTGTTTGCCGAAAATTCCTTTGAAACATTCAGCGCTTTTTCAAGGTTGTTGCCGTCAGGCATTATGAACAGGTTACGTATATAGTCCCATTCAACCCATAGCGGGAACATTTTTTTGCAGTCGTTTATTCTGTCGCTGATAAGCTTGTTTATTACCGGAAAATAGTAAGAGGGCTTTACGTTTGTCTTTATCAGTTCAATATCATTTTTTCTGAGAAATCTGAAAATATCGGGATCGATGAACTCCGGCATTTTGTCTATGTTTGTAATGTCGTAGGTCATTTTCTCGTTTATTCTGGAATAATTGAGCATTATCGATGTTCTGATTATGGACAGACAGCGCACAATTTTTGCTGCTTTGTTTTTCTCCAGTTCCTCGTATGCTGTTTTGAGGTAATCCCTCTCGAGTATTTCCTCTTTTACACCAATAAGGTATGCAACCAGAGAAACAATATTGAAAGAATCATTTGAGAGCATCATTTTGTCGCTCTCCGCAATTTCCTCGGGGCTCATTTCCATTGAGGTATCATCAAGAAAATCCGCAAGCTGTTCAAGTGAGTTTAATGTATTCATTTTATTCTCCAATTAATATTATTTCAGGTTTCTTTACCTGATAAACCTATTATACCACACACCCCTGTCCAAAAAACACACCAGCAAAACACTTATTTGCATAATTTTATTACCTCATAAACAAATACACACCACATTCGTAAATCAGACAGATAAGCTCTTCTCTGTATATGCCAGAGCTTGACTGAATTGTATTTTAAGTATATTATTATCAAGTCCACCCGGACATTTTCAATATTCATAGGAAAAATATAAAATACGAGGCTGATATGAAAAAATTTCTTTCACTTTTACTTATTCTTGTAATAATTGTCACGGCTTTCAGCGCCTGTTCAAAATTCAACACAAACATGCCTGAGGACACACGATTCTGGGCACTGAACACAGCACTTAACACCATAGAAAAAACCATACCGGAACTGACTGAGGAAAACCTGTCACTTTACACTTATGACAGCGATGTGCTCGATACTGTAAAAAACATCGTGGATAAAACCGAAGTACGTGAACCGGAATACACAATCTATGCCTGTTTCGAAGATAATTTACTGATGAAATCTGTGGCACAGGTTTTTGTTAACGTCAGCGGAACCGCATACATGTCCGCTTCGAGCATAATTTCAGGTATTTCAAATGCGTATGCCCAGACATATTTTAATGCTCCGATGGAATCTGACAATAACTGCATGGCAGTAACATGTTACGGAGATGTGACATGGATTACACTCTACACAAAAACAAACGGTGTATTCATCAGAAGCGTTTATGTGCTCGAAGGTAATATTGATACGGAAAGCCTTGAGGCAAATGTGGCAGATCTTCTCGGAAAAGAACCCACAAACAACGACTGGAAATACAAGCAGTATCCTTTAAGCGATGTGAATTACCACAAGAACGATAAGCTCTGGTATGAGAGATCCACATGGCCGGATGAAAAGAATTATATTTCCGAGATAGTAAACTCAATGACAGAAAACCTTTCATCCCTTTGCACCGAAGATTATGCCGGTAAAATCGGAATCCCCGGTTTATATTCCGAAAAAACAGAACTGTGGAGAGAAACCGTAACAAACGGAAATGCTTCGGCAAAATGCAATCTCTGGAGTGATGTGAACCCTCAGTCTTACGAAATATATGAGGAAGGTATTTCCGAAAACGAAGCTCTGAAGGCCGCTTTTGCAAGAGCTTTACCTACACAGTGTATTTCTTATCTCGGAACCGATGCCCTCATCTTTGCAAGCAGTTTTTCCTCTGAGGCAGTATATGAAATTCCGAAGAGCATAGCCGAAAACACTGTATGTCTTGTCAGCTTCTCAGATGATGTTCACATGGTTATTTCCCTCGACAGAAAAGACGGATTCCTTGCTGTTAAGGCAGTTCCGCTTGTTACTTCAGAGATAGATACTGTCACTGAGAACTTCGACGCCAATTACCTGAACCACGAAGAAATCGTCCTCGGATAAATACAATAATATCTGACATTAATTTGCCCCACAGATGAGATAACACCTGTGGGGCTTTTTCTGCACTCTTTATCTGTTCACTATATTTCCCAGCAGACCCTCACAGAAAAGATAGAGCATATCGCACATGGAATGCTCAGATATTTCATACCTTGATTCAATCCACTTTGTGAGAATCTCAACACTGCCGCTAACTATAAACAGCTCACTCATGGCTTTATATTCTTCTCTTGTTTTCAGATTGAAAAGTCTTTCGATAAGCTCCAGCGCAACAGCCATGAATTTACGTCTGAAATGAGGATCGCTGTTTTTGACAAGAAGAGCATACAGAAGCTCATCATTACGCCTTACAGCCCTGAGAAAATTAAGGAGAAGATCCTTTGCATTGATTTCATCATCTACCAGAGCACCAATGTTTGTGAGCGACTCCGTCATAACCCCGATACACTCATCCTCAAGTTCCATGAGCAGATTATTAGGTTCCTGACAATAAAGGTAGAAAGTGCTACGGTTTACCTCCGCTTTTTCGCATATCTCCTTAACTGTGATTTTCCCTGTGGGCTTTTCGCTCATCAGGTGCATGTAACTCTGTTTTAACAGCATCCTTGTAAGCCGAGAACGCTGATTGTCCTTTTTATTCATGACAGCTCCATTAACACATTATTTTCTGTAATTGTGTTGTATTATTTGCATATAATAATACAACTGCTGATTGAAAAATTCAACACTTTGTTGATATAATTAAAATAAGATAATTATAAGGAGTCGGTAAAAGTTCCGACAGTGGAGGATTCACACAATGACACTTTTAAAAAGCAAAATCAGAACCGACAATGTCGGAAAAGCCGAAAAATGGTTCGGCTACCTGCTGGGCCCTGCCGGAGCTCTCCTGCTGAATGCGGTGCTTGGCACTTACCTCAATGTATATTACACAGATGTTCTCAAACTCACCACTTTATGGGGCGGAGCATTCCTTGTGGTGTTCCCGATAATCTCAAAAATAATTGATGCTGTCACCAATTTCATAATGGGATATATCATAGACAGAACCCACACAAAAGAGGGCAAGGCAAGACCATGGCTTCTGCTTTCAGCACCACTGCTTGCCATAAGCGGTGTTCTTCTGTTCACCGTTCCGAGTGCCTCTGCGAAGGTTCAGGCTGTATGGGTAATGCTCTCCTATAACCTGTTCTATTCCTTTGCATACACCATCTTCAATATGTCACACAACCTGATGGTTCCCCTCTCCACAAGAAACACCACCGAGAGAGGTTCCCTCTCCGTGTTTAATCAGATTGCCACCATAATGATGAGCGGCATCATAGTCGCCCTGATTTTCCCAATGGTAATCATGCCTCAGATCGGTGTTGACAAGAGCAAGTGGATAATGCTCATGAGTGTACTTTCTATTATCGCCCTGCCCCTCACTCTGCTTGAGTATTTCTTCACAAAAGAGCGTGTAACCCTCGAGGGCGGCAATGAGGAAAACGAGGAAAAAGTTTCCTTTGCAAAACAGCTTAAGGCGATTTTTACGGACAGATTTATGATAATAATCTATCTGTATTTCCTTATATCCACCATAGGATTATGCATCAAGAATATCTCTCTCGTTTATTACTGCAACTATGTACTCGGAACATATAACGACGGAATAACCCAGACCATGGTTTCCGCAATAGGTGGTATTCCCATGGGCATAGGCATATTTGCCGTATGGCCCCTCGCAAAGAAATTCGGCAAAAGAAATGTCACTTTGGTGGGATTCATCATTATGGCTGTCGGCGGAATAATCTGCTGTATGTTCCCGAGAAACATGGTTTTGGTTCTCATCGGCCAGTTCATTAAGAATATGGGATCACTGCCCAGTGCCTATGTATTCATGGCACTTTTCGCCGATGTACTCGATCATATCGAGTGGAAGTACACATTCCGCTGTGACGGTATTGCCATGTCCGTTTATAATGTCATTGCAGTTGCCATGGTGGGAATATGTCAGGGAATTTTCAACGGATTCCTCGCAAAGGCAGGTTATATCGCCCCTGAAGTTGTTGACGGAGTAACCAGAGCTGTCACCCAGACCCCTGCTGTTCAGAATGTAATCACATTCGGATTTGTCGGACTTGAGGTGTTCACCTGTATAATACTTGCTGTTCTGCTTGTTTTCCTGAATGTCGAGAAGAATATAGACAAAAAGCAGGCAGAAATCAAAGCTCGCAAAGGAGTTACGGAATGAAAGCCATAAGACTTAGAACCGAACATCTTATTAACCCCATAGGCATAGATTACAAAAAGCCACGCCTGTTCTGGAACTGCAAGGGCGGAGTAAAACAGACAGCCTACCGCATTATTGCCAAAGATGATAACGATAATCTCCTGTGGGACAGCGGTAAAGTGGAAAGCTCCTCCATGCACGCCACATGGGGCGCAGATGATGTTCCTGACAGGACAAAAGTAATATACAGCATAGTTTTGTGGGATGAAAACGACACTGAAGGAGAAAGCTCACAGGGAAGTTTTGAGACAGGAATATGCTCATGGAAAGCAAAGTGGATTACAGGAAATTACAGGGTAAACAAAAAGGAACGCTACCCTGTGGACTGCTTCCGCAGAAGATTCAAAGCGGAGGACATAAAGAAAGCCCGCCTGTATATAACAGCCTGCGGAATATACGAAGCAAGGCTCAATAATGAGCGTGTGGGTAATTTCATCCTCGCCCCGGGAATAACCGACTACAACAAGAGAATTCAGTACCAGAGCTATGACATAACAGAGCTTTTAAAAGAGGGACGCAATACCATGACAGTGGAGCTTGCTGACGGCTGGTACCGTGGTTCTGTAGGTGCATGGGGACTCAGAAACCAGTACGGAAGCGAAACAAAATTTCTCGCACAGTTGGAGATAACCCACAGTGACGGAAGCATCACAAGCATAATTTCCGATGAAAAATGGGACTGGAGCAATGACGAAGCTATTCGTTTCGCGGACAATAAAGACGGCGAAATTGTGGATGCAAGGCTCACACCGAGCTATAATGGAAAAGCAAAACTTACGGATCATAAGGTAATTCCGAGTGCATCCAATAATGTCCCTGTAACCGAACACGAGAGATTAAAGCCAACATTGATTATTACTCCAAAGGGAAAGAAAGTCCTCGATTTCGGTCAGAATATAGCCGGTTATGTAGAGTTTAAGCTGAACGCCAAATCCGGAGATTTCATAAAACTGCGTTTCGGTGAACTTATCGATAATGACGGAGAGTTCACACAGAAGAACATTCAGTGTTCAGGCAAGAAAAAGACCACCCCACTTCAGCAGGTTCTTTATACATGTAAAGAAGGCGAAAACCAGTACAAAACAAAGTTTGCCATTTTCGGCTTCCAATATATCGAAGTCGAAACCGATATTGATTTTAATCCTGAGGACTTCACAGCCATTGCTGTATATTCCGACATGGAAAGAACAGGATACTTTGAAAGCTCCAATGAACTTCTGAATAAGTTCGTGGAAAATACCGTGTGGAGTGCAAAGAATAATCATGCAGACCTGCCCACAGACTGCCCAACAAGAGAACGCCACGGCTGGAGCGGTGACGCACAGATTTTCTGCTCGACGGCCTCTTATCTGTTTGACTATGAGACCATGGCAGAAAAATATCTGAATGATATGTATGACTGGCAGAAAGCTAACGGCAGGCTCCCACAGATTGCCCCTGCC
>JAUNDK010000039.1:11313-13397 GCA_030526115.1 Clostridia bacterium | reverse complement strand
CGGCGGTGTGGATTTCTACATGTACGTTATGAACGGATCTGTCGGTTGGGCTGATGCAGGAGTAATCATTCCCTATGTCTTGTGGAAGCAATATGGTGACATAGGCGCCATTGGGCGCAAATATGACGGCATGAAAAAGTACGCAGAATTCATGATAAGTCGTTGCGGAAAATGGGGTGGTCCCTACGCAAAACCGATTAAGATAAAACCTGAGCTGAATAAGTATCTCGTAAACTGTGGGCAGAGCTATGGCGAATGGGCAGAACCTGAGGATTTCTATGTTATGAAATGGACAGACTTCTGCGAACCACACCCGGAGGTAAGCACAGCCTACACCTCTTATATAATGAAACTCATGATTGAAATTGCAGAAGCCTTAGGCAAAACCGAGGATATACCTCTTTATACTGAGTATAGTGAGGGCTGTAAAAAAGCTTATCAGGAGATGGCAAAGCAGAAGAACTTCACCCTCGACACTGACAGACAGGCAAGGCTTGTCAGACCTCTGTCATTCAATCTGCTGGATGGACCTCAGACAGAGTATGCAAAGAAAAGACTCATTAAAGCCCTTGAAAATTACGGATTCAGACTTGGTACAGGTTTTCTCTCCACACCGCTTATTCTTGATGTTCTGTGTGAATATGATGCGGATGCGGCATACAAATTGCTTGAAAATGAGGAAATCCCGGGCTGGCTCTCAATGCCGAAAAACGGAGCCACCACCATATGGGAGAGCTGGGAAGGCAAAAATGTCAGAAGCGGTGGAGTTGCCTCCCTCAACCATTACAGCAAGGGCGCTGTGTGTCGCTGGCTGTTTGATACTATGTGCGGAATTCGAATTGCGGGAGAGAATCATTTTGTACTCAAGCCTCTCCCAGGTGGTAGTTTTACCCATGCAAAGGCAGAGTACAACAGCATTTACGGCAAAGTGTGTTCCTCGTGGCAGAAAACCGATGAGGGTTACAGTTATTCCATAAAAGTACCATCCAACTGTACTGCGGAGATTGTTCTTCCCAACGGAGAACATCTCTCCGTAAACAGCGGACAATATACAATATAAGTTTTCAGCGGACTTTTCCATTCGGATAAGTCTGCTTTTTTGTTATGAGCATAGTAAAAGAGCCCATCCGCATAGGGATGAGCTCTTCAGTTATTTATTTCAGTGTAATCAAGTCTAAGTAATGCTTTGCCGCTCGGAAGCATGTCAGCTTCTTTGAAAATGGGTCTGTAACCTGACTCTGCCATGGTTTCATTTAACCCCTTCTCGCTCACCCGGTGATGAACTTCATCAAGTCTGTCAAAAGCATGAATATACGGTGAATCCGAAACCCAGTTTATTTCATCGGTGTTAATCTGAATAACCGCACTCACATATTTCGGATTTACAGCTTTCACTACATTTCCGAATACTTCATAGCCTATATATTCAATCAGCAGATTGGCAATGAGAAGTTCCGCCCGGGGGAGTTTTTCCGCCTCTTTTATAAGGTCAATACAAAGACATTCAAGAATCCCGTCAAGTGAATTATACCTATCCCCGACCACCTGAAGATAGTCTTCGTTTATATCAACTCCATATACTTTTCCGAATTTCCCTGTATTGACATGTTCAAGTCCGTTTCCACCGGCAATTCCCAGTATCATCACGATTTTTACGTCATAAGAATCAAACTGGGATTTCATGGTATTATTCATGGACTGAAGCTGCCTCACAGAATCAAGACTCATGTGATTTTCGTAGTCCGAGAGACTTATCTCCTGCCATGGATTATTACTCATTGATATTGTACCTCATCTCAATATAGGTATTGTCCTTCTCTTTGAATCCTATCTTTTTATATACGGGATAACCCGCTTCGGTAGCGGAAAGATCCACCCTGCACAGCTTATGCTCTTTTGCAGAATCCAACAGCATATTCATCAGCTTTGTGCATATACCTCTTCCCCTGTATTCAGGTTTGGTATATACATTCAGCACCTCACCTGTAAGACCGTTTGGAAATTTGGGGCTTGGTGGCATTTCCACAATATGGAGAAACACGGTGGAGATGATTCTGTCACTGTCCTCCGCAACAAACGCAATA
>JAUNDK010000039.1:0-11303 GCA_030526115.1 Clostridia bacterium | reverse complement strand
TTTTCTGTCATAATAATCCCTAAGATTTGAACTGATGCTGTTCTCCTCAAAGTCTTTTCCGCTCTCCGCTTTGATGAATGCAATACGCATACGGATAAGCTCTTCTGTGTCGTTTATAGTTGCAATTCTGTATATCATGGCTGATTCCTCTATTCAGTAAGCTGTTTTCCTGCCATGCCCCAGTTTTCGAAGGGCGGCTCATGTATTACTATGAATACATCTTCAGGGCGTATACCGAGTTCTTTGTTCAGATTACCCGTTATAAACTCAATTGCTTTCGCTTTAAGCTCTTTTGTTCTACCCGGAAACAGAGTCAGCTCAATAATCATGAAATCATCGCTTTTGCTCGGTGAAGTTTCAAAATTCTCTTCGGGTATTTCAATTATACGCTGAAACCTGTCCCAATCTGCTGTACCCAGGGCTTCCATTATTCCCGAATGTACACAGTCAAGAAGTTTCTGCCTGTATTCAGGTGATTTACCCTTTTTCATTTCAATTCTGATGAGTGGCATATTATTCATCTCCATAAATATACTATATACTGATTATAGACCTGTTATTAACATTGTCAACACAGAAACTTATATTCTGAAACAAAAATTTCACTATAAAAGTGCAGGCATTACATAATACTTATTTTGCAAAGAAATATCCCGAAGCCTCACCGCTTATTTTTAGCTGTAGACTTCGGGAATATATTAATCTTGATTATTAAGTGCTTTTGTGAATTCTCTGAGAAGCTCACTGACATTTACGGGTTTTGCAATAAATCCGTTCATACCAGCCTTATAGGCATTTTTTCTGTCTTCATCAAAGGCATTTGCTGTCATGGCGATAATCGGAATACCGGCTTTCTCCGCATCATTCATGCGGCGTATTTCTCCCGTAGCCTTATAACCGTCCATATTTGGCATCTGAATATCCATGAGAATAAGATCATAGCTTCCGGCAGGCATTTTCTCAAGCTGTGCCACACACTGAATACCGTCTTCCACATGATCGACTTTAATGCCCTTATCTTCAAGAATGGTTATTGCAATTTCTGCATTGAGCTCGTTATCCTCGGCAAGGAGAATTCTTGCTCCGCTGAAATCCATATCTTTATTTTCCAGGGTCTTTTCGGAAGAAACACTAACTTCATCGGGTACAATTCTGTGAGTTGTTGTTATTGTAAAGCGTGTTCCTTTACCAAGCTTGCTTTCAATCTCAATAGTGCCGCCCATAATATCCACGAGGCTTTTGACTATTGCCATTCCAAGCCCTGTTCCGTTTACTTTGCTGTCTGTTGTGCTGCGTTCTCTCGAAAACGCTTCAAACAGGTGATCGAGATATTCTTCAGACATACCTATGCCTGTATCTTCTATCACATTCCTGAACACAACGCAGTCGGGGGAATCACCCGGGAGCTCATCGAGGGTCATTTTTACCGTTCCACCGGCCGGGGTGTACTTATATGCATTGCTGAGAAGGTTAAGAAGAACTTTTCTTGCTTTTGTAATATCCACATAAACATTGTTATGTTCAACATTTGATCTGACAATGAAAGTAAGTCCGGCAGATGACATCTGAGCATCAAACATGTCTACGATTTCTTTTGCAAGTGCTGAAATACTGCATGGTTCCTCATCAAGAACTTCGTTTCCGCTCTCTATTCTCGCCATTTCAAGGACATTGTTTACTAAGGAGAGCAGGAATTCATTGGACTGTTCAATTTTGTTAAGGTAATCTCCGCATTTTTCCTTATCATCCATATAATCCTGGGCCAGTTTTGTGAAACCTGTTATAGCATTCATTGGTGTGCGGATATCGTGGGACATATTGAAAAGGAAGTCCGTTTTCGCCTTATTGGCAATGTTTGCATCTTCAAGAGCCTTAACCAGTTCTTTTCTGCTTCTGACAAGTCTGAGACTCAGGTGAATAAGAACGGCAATTATTACACCAAGGAAAATCACCACATAAACAAAATACTTTCTGAGAAAAGCAAGTACGGTTACTTCCTGCTGAACACCTGTGTTCTGAGTGAAAGTTACACCGCTGAGAAGTGCGGTGGAATAGGAGATAACCTTGTTCATAATCAGAGCCGCCTGTCGGTTCTCTCTTGTCGCAGCCATGCATATCTCCATTTTCTGTGACAGCTCTGCAATGGACATGAAACGAATGAGAGAATTTGACCTGAGAATATTAATTCTTGCGGATGGCACCAGCATACTGCCGACTTCTCCGTCAACAACTGCCTGCATACAATCAAACGGTGTATCATATCCGCTTATCTCTGAATCAGGAAAAAGTATACCCGCAATCTGCGGTGTAAACACAGAGAGTTCTGAAGCGGCAATGGTTTTTATGCTCTCTTCGTAATCACCACAGTATAAGATAACCGGAGTTGTGGAGATTACTGAATCTGTCAGAACAAGGTGATTCTGCTCAGCGAGATAATAATCTGTGGCGAGAGGACCTCCAAGGTCAATTTCCCCTGTTTCCAATGCGGTTTTCATAGATTGCAGATCAGGATAGGTAACCAGTTCGGCATTAACTCCGTAATTCTCTTCAAGACATTTCATAACTGTGGTAATTACACCCACTGTTTCACCGTTTTCCTCACCGATAAACGGAAGATAATCGGAAACACTTCCCAGGCGAATGGTATTATCATGCTGTGCGAGCCAGTCTTTTTCATCCGAATCAAGCATGAGATCGCTTGCCATCATATACTGATATTTTGAATTGAGATTGCTGTTAAAGTCGGCATCTGAATTCTGGATTTCCTTGAGTGCTTCGTTAAGCTCTTCCAGAATATCGGGGTGATTCTTTGATACAGCGAAATAATATTCGCTGCTGCCGAAACTTGTAACTGCGTTGTAGTGGTAGCTCATGGATAGATCTGAAGTGGCTATTACATCGAGCTCGCCGTTATCGAGCCTTTCCATGAGGTCATCATATCCGCCACATCCGATTACAGTAGCTTCAATTCCGTTTTCGGGGAGCCATTCATTAAGGATATCCTGCTGAACAGTACCTTCGGTTACACCTATTATACAGTAGTTGAGTTCTTCAAGCTCTCCGGTCAGAAATTTTGAACTGTCATTACGTGTGAACAGCCAGTAAAACTCTTTACCCTGAGGATATGAGGAGAACAGAACCTTTTCTGCACGTGCCGGAGTGTAGGAAACATTGCCCATCATATCTATTTCTCCGTTTATGAGCATTTCGAGACATTCCTTGAAACTGGCGTGAACGTATCAATATTCCCAACCTGTCATATATGAAATTCTCTGAAGGTATTCGTAACCGAAGCCACGCTTGTACTCCCCTTCTCCGCCTTCTTCATACGTTTTTACGTTAACATATCCTACTCTTACTTTTCGATGCCCATGTTCTTCTGCCATGGCTGTTTCCGGGCAGAAAGTAATCCCCAGAAGCAACAGACAAAGTATTAATGACAAGGCTCTAATATGTTTGAAAAAACGTCTGTTAACCATATCCTGACCTCCATATGCAAAGCTATAAAAGCACATATTTTCTCTATGATATTCTACCACTTATACCTTAATATTTCAACAATTTGCTGTATTCGACCAAAAGAAAAATCATCCTCGAAACATGCTTCGGGGATGATAAATGAATTCACTGATTTTTTCTCCTCATTCTTATGAGATATGCTGCGAAAAGCATTAATGCCGCACCCAGCCATGCACTCACTTCAGCAAAGCTGATTCTGTAAAATCCGAAACTTTTCGGCAGCAGAAAAACCACACCGATTCTCAGGCCAAGCTCCAGGAACCCGGAAAACATCGGTACTATGGTGTCGCCCATTCCCTGAAGAGCAGACCTGTAAACAAACAGCATTCCAAGAGACCATATCATGCAGGAACACACAAAAACATAGGTATAGGCATCGCCTATTACAGCTGTTTCTCCGGCGCTTACAAACAGAGCCAGAAGATTCTTTCCGAATACCGTCATTATCGCCGCAAGAATTGCACTCAGACCAAGAGCAATGAAAAAGCCTTTCCTTACACCGAGCTTTGTTCTCGGAATATCACCTGCTCCGTAGTTCTGACCAACATAGGTGGCGACGGCGGTTCCCACCACATTTACACAGTTATCCGCAATAAGCACCAGTTTACTGCCAAGGGTGAATGCGGCAACTATGGCGGATCCGAAAGAGTTTACCACAAACTGAAGTGCTATTGTTCCGATTGCGGTTACGGAATTCATCAGACCAACAGGCAGACCGAGTCTTATTAAATCACGGGCGATTCTTTTGTTCCATTTAAGGTCTTCTTTTGTCATTTTCAGCATCGGAATTCTAAGCACCGCAACAAAACAGACAAGACCTGAGATGATGTTTGCTATAACCGTGGCTATAGCTGCACCGGCAACGCCCCATTTGAATACAATGACAAAAAGAATATCGAGCACCACATTCACACCGGAACAGCACAGCAGACTGATAAGCGGTGTTGTGGAGTTTCCCAATGCCCTGAGTATCGCAGAAGTTATATTATAGAAGATTATGGTCCATGCTCCTGAAAATATTATGGTGATATACAGCACAGCGCTGTCTATGATGTCAGTGGGAGTTCCCATCCAGGTAAGCATAGGTCTTGCGAAAACAGCACTCAGAACCGAAACCAGAACAGAAATTATCATAGCGAGATAAAGAGACATGACAACGGTTTTTCTTGTCAGCTTTTCATCCTTACTGCCGAAACTCTGAGATATTTTTATGGAAAATCCGTGGGTGAAACCAAAAATAAATCCCATTATAAACCAGTTGAGTGAACCTGTGGAACCTACTCCCGCAAGAGCATTAACACCAACACCTCTGCCGACTATTGCAGTATCCACAACACTGTAAAGCTGTTGAAAAAGGTTTCCCACCAGCACAGGCAGGGCAAAATTTATTATCAGTCTTGAAGGGTTTCCCCTTGTCATATCCTTAATCATAGATAATTCTCCATATATTTTAGAACAGTTATTAAAAGGTATATATTAAATATTTCGATATCATATTATATGCAGTTTCGGGAATTTGTCAATAAGCAAATTCAGTTCTCTAAAATTAATAATATGTGGAATTATTTCCATATTTTTCCACATTGACAGCATGTGTGTTTACTGCTAATATAATTCAGATTAATAATACAGTCTAATAAAAAGAGGTATAATCATGGCAGAAAAAAGCAAAGTATATTTTTCCGATTTCCGTGCTTTACCCGGAACCAATCTTCAGGATAAGCTCCGCAAGCTTATTTTAAAGGCCGGAATAGGAGATATTGATTTCGCAGATAAGTTCACAGCAATTAAAATTCATTTCGGTGAGCCGGGTAATCTTGCTTACCTCAGACCAAACTGGGCAAAAACCGTTGTTGATGTAATAAAGGAAAAAGGCGGCAAACCATTCCTCACAGACTGCAACACTCTTTATGTAGGCAGAAGAAAGAATGCCCTTGAGCACCTTGATGCCGCATACGAGAACGGCTACAACCCATTCACCACAGGTTGCCAGATTATTATCGCCGACGGTCTCAAAGGTACAGATGAAACAATAGTACCGATTGACGGTGAACTGGTAAAAGAGGCAAAGATCGGTACTGCTATTATGGATGCTGACATTTTCATCTCCCTCTCCCACTTCAAGGGCCATGAGAGCACAGGTTTCGGCGGTGCCCTCAAGAACATAGGTATGGGTTGCGGCAGCCGTGCAGGTAAAATGGAACAGCACTCCGCAGGTAAGCCGGTTGTAGACCAGGACATCTGCCGCGGATGCAGAATGTGTGCCAAAAACTGTGCTCACGGTGCAATTTCTTTTGACGAGAACAGAAAAGCTTCAATTGACCACAGCAAGTGCGTAGGCTGTGGAAGATGCGTTGGTTCATGCGGATTCGATGCTGTTCAGCCGGGCTGGGATGCCGCTGAGAAGGACCTCTGCAAGAAAATCGCAGAATATGCCTATGCTGTCTGCAAGGACAGACCATGTTTCCACATCTGCCTTGTGCTGGATGTTTCTCCATACTGTGACTGCCATGCAGAAAACGATGCGCCTATCATCCCTGATGTAGGCATGTTTGCATCATTTGATCCTGTCGCCCTCGACCAGGCCTGTGCAGATGCATGTAACGCGCAGACCGCAAACATGAACTCATTCCTCTCAGATGCTCTTGAGAAACACTGTGCATGTAAGACATGCAGCGGTCACGAGGATCACTTTGCAACAATTCACCCATCCACAGACTGGGAATATCAGCTCATTCAGGCTGAAAAACTTGGCATGGGTACAAGAGACTACGAGCTTATTACAGTCTGATAACAGAACTCCCGGACATAAAGAAAGGACGAACGCTTTCACGTTCGTCCTGATTTTTTATTCCTCAGCGGCAAGCTTATAAACACTGCCCTCTGTGATATCTGTACCGTCTACACCTGTCATGGCATATTCGCCGTCAACATAGAAAGCCCAGTACTTGTGATCCTTATCGTAATCGAGTGTGATTCCGTTTACTGTCTTTACATAAAGACCGAAGGAGCTCTCTTCTCCCTCTACGAGGCCGTTCTCAACAAGAGCATCGCCGACTGTCTGAGCATCGGTTTTAATTGTTGCTTTCTGAGAATTGCCCTCTGTATCGACAACCTCAAATGTGAAGGACTTTGCGCCCTCACCGAATGTCTTACCGTCAATGGACTGGGAAGCAGTTGTATCAACACTTGCCTTCTCTGTTGCACATCCTGTTGTGAAAAGTGCCATGGCTGCAACAAGCACAAAACAAAGGATGAGTGAAATTAACTTAAGGTTTTTCTTCATAGTTAATTACTCCTTGTATGATATATTTTGTTTTTCCGCAGGCCGGTCACGAGGCCCTGTAAGCGGCTTATGAATGCAGTCGGATATTCCGGCTCGATGCTTTGATAATCACCTTCTCGGTTTCCCAATGGTTTTTCCGCATTCTGCAGCAAGTGCGTGAGATTATCTTTTGTTCATCTTACGGCGACGGACTCGCACAGGTTTTTCACCTGTTTCCCCGACAACGATTTAATATTATACATGGTAAAACCGAAATAATCAAGCTTTACCCTCAAGAACTTTTGAGATAACTCTGAGAAGCACAGGTATTTCTATTGGTTTTGAGATATGACCGTTCATCCCAGCAGCGAAAGCATTCTGTTTATCCTCTTCAAATGCATTGGCAGTCATGGCGATAATTACAATATCTTTGTGCCCGCTTTCGAGAGAGCGGATGGTCCCGGTCGCCTCGTAACCATCCATTTCAGGCATCTGAACATCCATGAGAACAAGACTGTAATAATCCACGCTGTGTTCTGTGAGCATAGTGACACATTCTCTGCCGTCTTTTGCACGGTCAATTGAAAATCCATATTCGCTGAGTATCTCAGTAGCAATTTCTGCGTTAAGATCATTATCTTCAGCGAGGAGAATTCTGATTCCTGAATAGTCCTGGTTGATGTTCTGTATATCTTCTTCCGGAGTATTATCCTGTGAAACTTCCGCAATGCGATGGGGTATTGTTATGATTACACTTGTACCTTCGCCCTGTCTGCTGTTTATGATTATCTCACCGTTCATAAGTTCCACAAGTCGTTTTACTATCGGCATACCAAGTCCTGTACCCATTATATTGCTCTGTGTTACGGTACTTTCTCTGGTAAATTCCTCAAATATTGTTGCAAGATATTCCTCGCTCATTCCAATGCCTGTATCTTTTACAGTTCCTCTGTAAAGTGAAACGCCTTCACTTTCGGACTGAATCTCCTCAAGAGTCATGGATATGCTTCCACCCGGAGAAGTATACTTTACTGCATTACTGAGAATGTTAAGATATATCTCCCTGAGTTTTGTTGAATCACACATTACATCGCAATTTGTAACATCTACCGATGATGAGAAACTGATGTTTTTTTCTTTCATCTGCTCCTCAAAAACAGAAGTAAGCATATCGCAGAAGCTGTTAAGATTGCATGCTGTTTCATGAAGTTCTGTTTTTCCGCTCTCGATTCTTGCCATTTCCAGAACATTATTTATAAGCGAAAGCAGAAAATCACCGGAGGTCTGAATTTTTCCAATGTAATTCCTTGCCTTCTCGGTATCTTCAAGATTTTTGGAGAGAAGATTTGTAAAACCGACTATGGCATTCATAGGTGTTCGTATATCGCGACTCATGTTGAACAGGAAGCTCGATTTTGCACGGTTCGCACTTTCTGCCAGATTTCTTGCCTCGGTAAGTTCACGTTCTCTCTGTTTTGTTTCCTTAATTATCTCGGTTACATCCCTTACAGAAATGAGCATACGGTCACCGTCCGGCTCGTGAGAAATTACATGCTTTCCCTGATATTGCCTTATTTCTCCATTGACAATAACATCGTAATCGACATAACTTGCATTTCTTGTTCTTAGTACCTTTGTCACATTCTCAAGAGAAGATGCCGCAAGGAATCGTTCCCTGTCATATTCCGCAACAAAGCTGTCTGCAAAAAAGCTGAGAATATCGTTATACATTCCTCTGTCCTCAGGCCACTCCTGATTCAGATGACCCGATTTTATGTGATACATCAGCTCTTCGCCCGTTCTGAGATTTACATCACACAGAAGCTCATAGTCTTCGTTGAGAAGCCCCATTATTGATGAAATTCTACGTGCGGTATCTTCCTCTGCCCTCAGCTTTGACTGCTTGCGATAATATCTGAGCATGAAAAGCGACAGGATAATCAGTCCTGCTGCAAAACACAACAGAATTATCAGATTGTATCTTAATGATGTCTCACCGATTGCGAAAGAAATCTGTTCCGGTACCATTTCAACCAGCACCCAGTGAGTTCCGTCAATCGGCATTACATAACCTGTTGTTCTTCTGAGAAAATTACCGAAATAGAAAGAATATTCCTGCTCGAACATTACGGCTTTGAGCACATTGTTTCTCTCATCAAGGTCCATATCCGGTAAAGCTTCTCTTAAATCCGCAGGGACAAGACCGCCTGCGGCAGGATTACCGGCAAGAACCGTACCGTCAATATCCATAACATAGGAATCAAGAGTATAATTCCAGACATCTTTCGAGAGAATTCTGCTCATGTCTCCCTCTGAGAGGAAGCCCACCATAAGACCAAGAATATCATTTTCAAAATAAACAGGAGCATAAAACCCAACAAGCCTCTCACCGTTTACCCGGGACTCGGGAACAAAGCACATGCCCGATTTTCCTCTCATTCCACGGATGAAATATTCTCTGTCGATAACGCTGACCTCGGTGCCGTCACTTGCAAAATCTGTTCCTTCAGATGATATAAACCTGATGTGAGCAAAATCTGTTTTCTCCTCCAGCTCCTTTAGCAGAGCAAGGTCCGGCTCACGGCTCTCAAGTGAAGTTCCATAAAGATACGCCGCGCTCTCCACCGATGAGAGTTTGTCTCTGAAAACAGTCGCAACATATTTCGCAGTTGTAGCGGAAAATTCCTCTGTAAACATGGATATATGCTCAAAATTTGCCTTTGTGTTGTAATAACAGGAAAATACTATTGTGGCGATAACCAGGACTATCAGGGCTGCCACACCGAAAAAGTAAACCCTGCCTTGTCTTTTCTTATTCAAATCAATACCTCTGTGAATAAAAGTTTTGGGCAGAAATATGAATCTGCCCTTATTCTTTATCCGTTAATTTTTGTTGCCCCTGCTTTTGCAGGGTCTTCCATAACTGTGAGAAAGTTTTTCCTTTATCGGAAAGCCTTCCTCATATTTTATTCTGTAACATCGACTATCGCAACATAGAACACAGGCATGCCATCTTCAACAAATGCCTTGTGGCCTATATCGTCTATGGTTCTCGTTACACCGTCCTTACAGATTATTCTGTATCTTACTCTGTCCATACAGGAATCCGAAGTGCTTATCTGGGTTTCGATTTCCTTTTCTACCCGTTCGATATCATCGGGATGAACAAGAGTTTTGAAAGAACCGTTTACGTATTCAAGGAACTCATAATACTCATGACATCCACAGATTTCTATAAGGTTTTTGTCTGCAAAACGGATTTTCTCTTTACCGTATGCCTCGTAGATAAGCCAGCCTATCTTTTTGCCTTTCGCCCTGTACTCCTGCTCAAAGCTCATTATTCCCTCGCAGTCCGCAAAGCGGTTTTTCCAGCGCAGGGTATAACTTTCATCAAGGTTATCTCTTGCAAAAATAAACGCCAGAGTTTTTCTCAGAACATTAAGCTGAAGTGGCTTTGCAATGTGGGCATCCATACCGTTCTGAAGAGATCTTCTTCTGTCCTCTTCGAATGCATTTGCTGTCATGGCAACTATCGGAACATATGCCTTTTTAATATCTGACATGGCTCTGATTTGTTTTGTGGCATCGTAACCGCTCATAATCGGCATCTGAATATCCATAAGCACAATATCATAATAGTTATCCGGGTGGTCAGCAACCATATTCACGGCAATCTGTCCGTTCTCGGCTCTCTCCACCTTAAAGCCCATATCCTCGAGAATAACTGTTGAAATTTCGGCGTTGAGCTCGTTATCTTCGGCGAGAAGAACTCTCTTTCCACGGAATACACTGTCATCTATTTCAATTTCCGCTTCCGGAAGACTGTCTCCCTTAGCTATTCTGTGAGGTATTTCCAGTACAAACTCAGTGCCTTTACCAAGTTCACTTTTTACACTTATGGTTCCACCCATAAGCTCTGTAAACTTCTTTACAATCGGCATTCCAAGTCCTGTACCCTGAATCTGATTGGCAACCGCACTGTCATCTCTTGAGAATTCCTCGAAAATCTTAGGAAGGAAGCTCTCTGACATTCCCACGCCTGTATCGGATACAACTGTTCGAATGTTGATGTAACCCTCTTTCTCGCTCGGAATACCCTTGAAGCTAACACTTACCTTTCCGCCCGAATGAGTATATTTGTATGCATTTGAGATGAGATTAAGAAGAATTTCCCTTGTCTTTACTCTGTCAACATAGATAAACTCAGGCTCCACATCATAGGAGTGAACAAACTCTATGTTCTTCTCTTTCATGAGTTCGGTGTAAATTGCACATACCTCGTCACTGATGTGACCCGCTCTTGTTGCGGTTTCGTTCAGGCTTGTTTTGTTGCTTTCGATTCGAGCCATTTCGAGAACGTTATTGATTATGGAAACCAGCAGTTCACTGGAGGATTTTATCTTCTGAACATAGTCTATGCAGCGCTCTTTATCCTCGATATTCTTCAGGATGAGCTCTGTGTAACCTACAATGGCATTCATCGGGGTTCTGATATCGTGGGACATATTAAAGAGGAAAG
>JAUNDK010000111.1 GCA_030526115.1 Clostridia bacterium | reverse complement strand
CTTCCTCGGAGACTTATCCTTTTCCTCTTCAAGAATCTTTACACAGTCCTTCAGTTTCTTTAGAACTGATTCTCTTGCGCCTTCAGATTTCTCTGAGATATCTTCCTGCTTAGGCAGATTATTAATAATTCCATCAAAGGAGTTATCATTCTGTTCCACCATATCCTCAATGCCTCGCATCTGATTTCCAAGAGCATTTGGATCCTTTGTCTGTTCCGGCTTTAAGCCAAACTCTGCCTGAACCTTATACTCAATAAGAGCATAAAGATAATTTGGCATGATACGGTTTCCACGCTCCCATTCAGTCATAGTGCGGTATGGAATATCCAGATATTCTGCAAATTCCTTTCTGTTCATTCCTGTAGATTCTCTGAGTTCTGTAAATCTTTCTCCAATTGCTTTTCCATCTCCATCATGGGAAATGTCAGCTACGGGTGCAGTATCTTTATCCGGTGTACTGATTTCAGCATTCCACTTTTCAATTGGTTCACCTTTTCTTTCTTCAGCCATTTAGCGATCCCCCTTTGACTTGTTCTTTTCAAATTCCAGCCCAAACTGAGCCTGGCCATTTTCATTGACATTCATTGTTACAGTGCAGTCATAAGTCTTTCCTGTTTTAACTGATCTGCATTTCTTAAGTTTGACCTTGCCGGCTTTAAGCAACTGCTCTGCAATCGGCTTTGTCATTTTCTTTGAAAGTGAATCAAAGAATCTGTTATCTTTCCATAGTGCAAACTTGCAGGCATTATCCTCACAGAAAAATCCTTTAGACTTCTCTACTACAGAAGCACCACAGCAAGGGCAGGAGCCAACTGGCTCATATGCAGGATGCATCAAAACCTCTGCATCCTTTACAACCTCATAGGTTTCAACAAGGTCATTTATCATATGTTCAATTTCATTCATGAACTCATCCGCATCGAATCCACCCTTTTCTATTTCGAGGAGCTTCTGCTCCCATTCTGCAGTCATGCTTGCCGACTGAATCACTTCCGGTATAACCGTAATAAGAGCAATTCCTTTGTGAGTCGGATAGAGATACTTTGTTTTCTTGTCACCCTTACGCTCGATGAATCCGATATTAACAAGCTTCTCAATAATCCCGGCTCTTGTTGCAGGAGTTCCAAGTCCTTTTCTTTCAGCCTCATCAGGAGTCTCATCTGCACCGGCTTTTTCCATTGCAGAAAGTAGCGTATCCTCTGTAAACATCTTAGGTGGAGTTGTCTTGCCTTCCTTCACACTAGACTGCTTAACATTTATGAATTCATCTTTATTGAGATCAATGTCTATTGCAGAATCATCATCTGCTTCACTTCCCTCATCCTTATATCCGGCTACAATCTTCCAGCCTGGATCCGTAACAAGTTTTCCTTTTGCTTTAAAGATGTGTTCTGCACATTCAGCCTCAATAACAGTTTCAAGATATTTACATGGAGCTGATACAGTCTCAGCAAGTCTTGTCGCAAGCAGTTTAAGAATCTCCTGCTCTCCCTTTGGAAGTTCTGACAGATTCTGAACTGCAATCTGTGCCGTTGGAATGATTGCATGGTGATCACTTACCTTCTTACTGTTCAGGCAAACAGAGACGTACTTCTGTGCGGTAGTATGAAGTCCATGCGACTTTTCAATCTTATCAAGCAACGAAATCACTGTGTTTTCCATATCATCAGTTAAGTATCTTGAATCAGTTCTTGGGTATGAGCAGAGCTTCTTTTCATAAAGACTCTGTGTATAATCAAGAGTCTGCTGTGCCGTATATCCAAGTCTCTTATTTGCTTCACGCTGCAGACTGGTCAGATCAAAAAGTGCCGGAGCCTTCTCCTGTTTTTCCTTTTTCTCCGCCTTAATGATTTTTGCTTTTCCTTCTTTATCGCAGTTTTCCTTAAGCTTCATTGCCTCAGCTTTATCAGAAAATCTTTCACTCGAAAGACTGATTCCAATACAGTCAAGAATGACTGTATAAAAATCCTCCGGCTTAAAGCTGTTAATTGCAGCATCTCTTTCAACTGCAAGTGCCAAAGTTGGAGTCATTACTCTTCCAACATTAAGAGTCTGTCCGTAAAGAGTTGAAAAAAGCCGGGTAGCGTTTATTCCAACAATCCAGTCGGCACGCTCTCGGCATAATGCAGCTTCATACAGCTTATCGTATTCAGTTCCTGGCTTAAGATTTGCAAAGCCCTCTTCAATTGCCTCGTCTTCCATC
Source organism: Clostridia bacterium (assembly GCA_030526115.1). Lineage (GTDB taxonomy): Bacteria > Bacillota > Clostridia > Oscillospirales > Acutalibacteraceae > SIG603. The sequence continues at coordinate 1,203 of JAUNDK010000111.1, read as the reverse complement.
GAAGAAATCCAAAGTCTCTCAAAAGGCTTTTTACATCTTGCCTGATTATATACAAGACGGAATATAAGCTCCCCTTCGCGGCCGGCGTCTGTTGCTTCTACAAGGGATGTAACATCCTCTCGTTCCATCAAATCTTTTAATATCTTATACTGCTTTTTTGTGCTTGAAGTGACTTCATACTTCCAGTCACTATTCCCTTTAAGGGGAATAATTGGTAGGTCGCTTTTGCGCCACTTTTCATATTTCTCATCGTAAGCTCCAGGTTCAGCAAGCTCAACCAGATGACCTACACACCAGCTTACAATGTATCCGTTTCCTTCTAAATAGCCATCGCATTTATTTGTAGCACCAATCACTTTTGCAAGTGACTGGGCTACAGATGGCTTCTCAGCAATTACTAATTTCAACTAATCGTCCTCCTCGTTTGGATATTGTGCCATCATTTTGTTATATGCAATTTCAACGTCTCCAAAGTGTACTAAATAATCCATATAACCATGAAATCCGAGAACGCCTTCATCCAGAAACTCGTTAAGTAACAGAGAAAACATTCCTCTCAAATACTCAATAAATTCCTCTTGCTCTTTCTCATCCTCGGATATCTCAAAAATCTGTTTCTCATATTCTTCATGGCAAAACTCAGACACTTGAAGTACTATCTGCCCTTTTGTATATAGAAGTACGCTCATTTTTTTCCCATACTGTGAGAACGATATATATCTATTTCCGCTTCTATAGCTGATTTTCAAATCTGTTTTTACTCCAAGCTCCATCATTTTTTCTGTTGAAATATCAAGAACAACTTTCTGAACTTTCGCATAAAACTCTCGCTTTTTCCTAGTTTTTTCTTTTGCTAATGTAGTCTTACTAGCCATAACTAAATTGCCTCCTGCATATTCTTATCATTAGTCTTTTCTTTCTTAGGAGTCTTGGCAGCTTCCTTCTTCTTATCTGCCAGCTTCTTTGTAACGGAAGATTTTTTCTCCTTTTTCTCTGATTTTGGAGTAGAAATTTTCTTCTCATCATCCGCCTTTTCTGGCGTAATATTTTTCTCCATTGAAAGCTTTATTGGTGTAGTCGCTGCTTTAATATCCTCTGCACTTACCGGAGGCTCAATCTTTATAAATCCAGCAGGCAAATTGGACTCCGGACTATCGAAAGGGCAGTCAGCTGTAATCCTTTCAAATTCAGCCTGATCAAATG
>JAUNDK010000038.1 GCA_030526115.1 Clostridia bacterium | reverse complement strand
TACCCTTATAGGGTTATTATTCAAACCCCGTCCTTTCGGGCGGGGTTTTTGATTTGTGGGGATTATTCTGTTGCTTCTTCGTCATCAAGACTTACAATACTGTTTCTGTTGCTGAGAATTACCTTTGCCATTGCAATTACAACAGCCATGAGAATGATTCCGACTATAAGGGAAACAATTGCATTCTGAACAAGACCTGCTACAAGGTAGGTAATGAAAGAAACCACAGCACAGCTTATGGCGTAAGGAAGCTGAGTGGAAACATGGTTGATGTGATTGCACTGGGCACCGGCGGAACTCATGATGGTTGTATCTGAGATAGGTGAGCAGTGGTCGCCGCATACTGCACCGGCCATACATGCGGATACGCAGATAATTGCCAGAGGATTTCCGCTCTCAAGAGGGAATACCTTGAGGCAGATAGGAATAAGAATACCGAAAGTACCCCAGCTTGTTCCTGTTGCGAAAGCAAGGAAAGCGGCAATTACGAATACTATTGCTGGCAGGAAGTTCATGAAGCTCTTTGCACCGCTGTCAACAAGGGCGGCAACATACTCTGCGGCACCGAGTGAATCTGTCATGCCTTTTAATGTCCATGCGAGTGTGAGAATTGTGATTGCCGGAACCATGGCCTTGAATCCCTCTGTGATGCAGTCCATACAGTCTCTGAAAGGAAGAACTCTTCTGATGATATAGAAAGCAATGCAGATTACAAGTGCGGCAAAAGATCCAAGCATGAGACCGACGGAGGCATCGGAGCTTGCAAATGCATTGACGAAGTTTTCACCGCTGAAGAATCCACCGGAGTAAATCATGCCGATAACACAAGATGCAATGAGAACGATGATAGGAACAATAAGGTCTATAACCTTGCCATGACCCTTAACTTCTTCATCGTCACTTGCCATGATGGCTTCACCGGAGAAGAGGTCTCCGTGAATAGCATTCTTCTCATGTCTTGCCATAGGTCCGAACTCTAACTTGCAGACAGCCATACCGATCATCATGATTATTGTGAGTATCGCATAGAAGTTATATGGGATAGCTCTGATAAAGAGCCACATGCCGTTTGTTCCTTCCGGTGCAAATCCGGAAACCGCTGCTGCCCATGAGGAAATCGGAGCGATAATGCAGATAGGTGCTGCGGTTGCATCGATAAGATAAGCAAGTTTTGCTCTGGAAATTTTGTTTCTGTCAGTAACAGGTCTCATAACAGAGCCGACTGTGAGACAGTTGAAATAGTCATCAATAAAGATGAGAACACCGAGAAGAACCGTTGCAAGCTGTGCACCGACTCTTGACTTTATGTGGGTGGAAGCCCACTTACCAAAGGCGGCGGAGCCACCTGCCTTGTTCATCAGGCATACTATCGCGCCGAGGAAAACAAGGAAAACAAGAATACCGACATTGTAGGAATCCGAGAGAGAAGCAACAAGACCATCTGAGAAGATGTGGTTTATTGTGCCCTCAAAGCTTGTGGCATAGAATACACCACCGACTATAATGCCGATGAAGAGGGAGCTGTAAACTTCCTTGGTAATCAGGGCGAGTAAAATCGCCACAATGGGAGGAAGCAGAGCCCAGAATGTACCGTACATTTTGAAACACTCCTTATATATGGATTTGTAATAAGATAAACTGATTTTACTAAATTGAAATGTATAAATCAACACATAAATGCAAGTTAAAAGAGTTAAACCTTCATATTTTGCCATCTATTTTCCAAAAAAGAAAACTCCGAAGAAAATCATGGAGAAATTCTTCGGAGTATAAAGTCATAAATTACTTTTTGAGCCAGTAGAATCCGTAAGGCTTAACAGTGAGTTCTGCGGAATTTACCTCTTTTTCTGTGAGTATATCTGTGTATGTTTCATGTCCGCCGTGAATCTGAATTTCTTCCGGGGAGAAGTTGAAAATACAGAAGAGCTTTTTGCCGTTATACTTACGGGATATGCAGAAAAGTCTGTTATCGCCAAGGTTTACCGTCTGAACATCGGCATCGGCACGGAAAAGTTCCTCTTCAGCTCTGACTTTTTCGAGTTTTCTGAGTTCGCTGAACACCTTGCCCTGTCTTGTGAAGGCTTTCTTTCTGTTTTCGGCAAGTTTCCAGTTGAATGCACCTCTGTGGAGATATCTGGAATCTTCAACCTTATCAGGATCCTCAATATAGCTGTGGTCGTTCAGCTGGGCAATTTCATCTCCGGAATAAAGAACCGGAATACCGCTCTGGCTGAATACCCATGCGTGAAGCATAAGGTCACAGTCAATTGCAAGTTCAAGAGCGTCCTTGTCCTTGTTCTTTTCAGCTGTTTCAATACCGACAAGAGAAGCTGTGGTTCCGCACATTCTTGCATCGCCAAGACGTGGATCATCGTTGTAGAGTGCACCAACAGATGAGCTGCCCTCAAATTTACCGAGGAACCAGTCGTTAAGGAATTTCTTGTGAGGCACTTCCAACTGACCGAGCTGTTCGAGCCACTTGTAGTCAAGACCCCAGCCTATATCATCGTGACAGCGGATATAGTTCTGGAAAAGATAGGAGTGGGGAAGAGCAGAGAGCTGGTCCATCTGATATCTGAGAAGTCTTGTGTCCTTTGTGGCAATGGTATTCCATGTTGTGCACATGGTTGTTGCATTGTAAAGCATGTGGCACTCAGGCTTATCCTCGGAACCGAAGTAAGGAGCGAGCTTGCTTGGCTCCATAACAACCTCACCGAGAAGAAGTACGCTTGGGCATACAATCTCGCAGATTATGTGCATGATTCTTGAGATTGTGTGAACCTGAGGGAGGTTACGGCATGTAGTGCCGAGTTCTTTCCAGATATAAGGTGTGGCATCAACTCTGATAACATCCATACCCTTGTTGATGAGGAAGAACATGTTATCCATCATATCATTGAAAACCTTTGGATTTGCATAGTTGAGGTCCCACTGATATGGGTAGAAAGATGTCATGACAATCTGGTCGCAGTCCTCGAGATATGTGAAGCTTCCCGGAGCTGTTGTGGGGAATACCTGAGGAACGGTTTTCTCGAACTCATTCGGAATATCCCAGTTATCATAGAAGAAATATCTCTGCTTTGCCTCTTCGTCACCGGCTCTTGCAGCCTTTGCCCACTCGTGATCCTCACTTGTGTGGTTCATAACAAAGTCGAGGCAGAGGGACATGCCCTTTTTGTGTGCATCATCTGCGAGGGCTTCAAGGTCCTTTATGGTACCGAGTTCAGGCTGAACTGTTCTGAAATCAGCAACGGCATAACCGCCGTCACTTCTGCCTTTAGGGCTCTTGAGAAGTGGCATGAGGTGAATATAGTTTACACCGCACTCCTCAATGTAACTCAGCTTTTTTCTTACACCCTGAAGGTTGCCGGCAAAATTGTTTACATAGAGCATCATGCCGAGATGCTTGTTGGAATAAAGCCAGTCAGGGTTTGCAAGTCTGTCATCATCGATTTTTCTGAGGGCTGGTTTTCTCTCGGTGTATGCCTTTTTCAGCATCGCACAGAAATCTTCATATGCTTCTGTGTTGTCTTCGTAGAGACTGAGGTATAATTCTTTGAGTTCGTCGGAAAATCTGGCGAAACGTTCTTCAAATTTTTTCATCACATTTTTCCTTTCTGTTTATTATATATATTATAATATATCTTCATTTGAAATAAAAGAAAAAAGTTAGCTTTTATTAATTATTTTTTCTATACAGGAAAATTATATCGCTTGATTAAGTATGTTCTGTAATGTAAAATTATCGGTATAACCGAGGTGAAAAAATTTGGAATACATGGATTTTATGAACAGATACAGGCGCATTTCCCAAAACGGGGGAAAGGTCCTCACAGATGAACTTGCCTTCGGGATACTCTCGGTTGTTGAGGAAATTCCTTACGGCAGAGTATGTTCCTACGGGCGGATAGCAAAACTTATCGGCAGAGACAAAAATTCACGCCTTGTGGGAAAGGTGTTGAGTATGGCGGAGTTTTACGGAGACTTTCCATGCCACAGAGTTGTGAATTCCTCAGGCAGATGCGCACCGAATTTTACCGAACAGCGGTTTCTCCTCGAGAGCGAAGGCGTGGAGTTCAGACCAAACGGAAATGTCGACATGAAAAAATATGAATGGAGGGGCGAATGATGGACTATATATCCCACTACAATTCACCTATAGGAAAAATAACACTCTCGAGTGACGGTGAAAATCTCACCGGTTTATGGTTTGACGGTCAGAAGTATTATGCCTCAACCCTTGGACTTATCAGAGAGGAAACAAATCTTGCAGTATTCGGTAAAACAAAACTTTGGCTGGATAATTATTTCGCAGGGGTTAAGCCAACATTTTCACTTCCTTTAAATCCAAAGGGTACAGCTTTTCGCAAAGATGTGTGGAATGTGCTTCAGGGCATACCATGGGGAGAGGTTACCACTTACGGTGAAATCGGGAAAATCATCGCCAAAAAGAAGGGTATAGCTACTATGTCTGCCCAGGCAATAGGCGGAGCTGTCGGACATAATCCCATATCAGTAATCATACCATGCCACAGAGTGATATCCGTAAACGGAGGCCTTACCGGTTACGCAGGCGGAATAGAGAAAAAGGAATGGCTTCTTAAAAACGAAGGATATATTTTCCCGGATTTGTCTTGAATATCTATTCGCAAAGTATTATGATAAATCGGTAAATTATTCAGGGAGGTCAGCAAAATTGAAATCAATTTTCAGGGAGAATTCCCGTTATAAGGAGTTCTTCGCATCCATCGTTATGATGTCACTCGGTTACGGTCTCTACAAAGGTGTTCTCGATAACTACCTTGCTGAGGTTGTAGGCATGGGTGAGTTTGATAAGGGTCTCACAGAGTTCTTCCGTGAACTTCCGGGACTTCTTCTCATTTTTATTCTCGCTCTGCTTTATAAATGCACAGCGGAGAAAATCTACAAGGTCGGCGGTCTCATCATGGTTGCCGGTATGGTAATGCAGGCGGTAATATCACCTGTAAAGGCACTTGTTATTATTGCTATTTCACTCTATTCTTTAGGTGAGCATATTCAGCTCGGCATGAGAAGTACCATCACACTTGAGTATGCAAAAGACGGCAAGGGCGGTCAGGCGCTGGGTTATTCAAGTTCTGTTTATCAGGCCGGTAATCTTGCGGGTTATATAATAGTAACCCTTGTGTTCCTTGCGGCTTCATCGGCATCGCTGTTTCGTCCGTTCTTTATTGCGGCGGCAATATGCATCAGCGTGGCTTTTCTGATGTCTCTCAGAGTAAACGGCAGTGCGGAGGCAGACAAAAACTCCAGCCGTTTCTACTTCAGAAAGAAGTTCACAAAGTACTATATGCTCGAAGTTTTCTATGGAGCAAGAAAGCAGGTTTTCTTCACCTTCGGACCTTATGTTCTCATTCTTCACTATGGTGCAAAGGCAAGTGTAATCAGCCTTCTTTTTGCCATAAGTGCCGTTGCATGTTTCTTCCTTTCACCTCAGGTAGGTAAACTCATAGACAAAATCGGATACAAGCCCATAATGGTGGCAGATACTCTGATTCTTGTAATAGTCTGCTTCTTCTACGGCTTTGCGGATCATCTTTTCCCGACAGGAATCGCATTTGTTGTATGCTGTGTAAACTATATTCTCGATTCTGTCATATCTCTTGCCTCAATGGCATCAAATGTATATGTTCAGGATATTTCCGACAGCAAAGAGGAGATGAGGGCCACAATTTCCACAGGTATTTCCGTTAACCATTTAATTACAATTTTAATCGCTCTTTTCGGCGGTTACATCTGGCAGAAGCTCGGAATTGAAACACTCTTCATGATTTCCGCATTCCTCGGAATCTGTAATTCCGCTTATGCCGCAACAATTAAAGTAAAGAATAAAGCAAAAGCATAATTTTTTCGCTGTGGATTTCTTCGGGGTTTTCCACAGCGAATTATTTTTTGTTAAAAACTAAACAAAATGTGAAAAATATGATATACTACTCAAAAATTTATTTAAACGGAGGAATAACCATGTCAGCAATCATATCTAAAATTGTGACAGAAGGCCTCAAGGTTGTAATCGCTCTTCTGATTCTCCTTGTTGCTTTCAAAGTAATCAGTGTATTCAGCAAAAAACTCGCAGTAAAGCTTGAGAAAGATGAAAAGGTTGATAAAACTCTCAGCCGTGCCCTCATCAATGCGGGTTCAATCGCCCTCAAAATTCTTGTTGTAATCGCTCTTATCGGATACCTCGGAATCGAGACCAGCGGTATTTCCGCAGTTATCGCATCCCTCGGCGTTTGCGTAGGTCTTGCGGTAAACGGCACAGTAAGCAACCTCGCAGGCGGAGTAATGCTTCTCATCACAAGACCTTTCAAGGTTGGCGACTATATCTCTGCACAGGGCACAGACGGTGTTGTCGAGAATGTGGGAATCTGCTACACAAAGCTTCTCTCTCTTGATAACAAGTCAATCTATCTTCCAAACTCCGGACTTTCCACAGGTTCGGTTGTAAACTACTCAGAGATGCCGACAAGACGAGTAGACCTCGATTTCTCTATCGGTGGTAACGAGCCTGCAAAGGTAAGAAAGCTCCTTCTCGAAATCTGCGAGAAGGACGAGAGAATCTTCTCCGATCCTGCTCCATTCGTTAGAATGACAGATTTCGGCGCAGGCAACGGCGTAAAGATGACTCTTCGTGTATGGGTTAAGGGTGCTGATTATTGGGATGTTTACATGGATATCCTCGATGCCGCAGAGAAGAGCTTCTCCGAGAACGGCGTAGTGATCCCATTCAACCAGCTCGATGTTCATATCAAAAATTCATAAAAATTCAGCCATCGGAAGAAAAATCCGATGGCTTTTCTTTTTCGTTGAATAAAGCTTATCATAGTAGTATAATCAAGATGATTTTTAATCTGATAATCATCTTATGAAAGAAAAGAGATAGATATGAAAGTTGTATTAGAAAATCTTACAAAGAGATATCCAAACAGAAATCGCAAGATTAAGGAAGAGGTAACAGCTGTTGACAGCTTCAGCTTCGAGATACCCGACGGTAAACTTATCGGACTTCTGGGTCCTTCCGGCTGTGGTAAATCCACTACCCTCAACATGATTTGCGGCCTTGAAAGACCGACAGAGGGAAAAATCTATTTCGGTGACGATGATGTCACAATGCTCTCGCCCGAACACAGAGGAGTGGGTATGGTGTTCCAGAATTATGCACTTTATCCGCATCTCACAGTAATGCAGAACATTACTTTCCCTCTCGAAAATCTGAAGGGAAAAGATAAGCTGACAAAACAGCAGATGAAGGAGAGAGCTCTTGAAGCCGCAAAGCTTGTTCAGATAGAAGAGTATATGGAGCGTCGCCCCAGCGAGCTTTCAGGTGGTCAGCAGCAGAGAGTTGCCATTGCAAGAGCCTTAGTGAAAACTCCAAGGGTTCTTCTTCTTGATGAACCGCTATCCAATCTTGACGCAAGGCTTCGACTTCAGACACGTGAGGAGATTAAAAGAATTCAGAGAGAGACAGGTGTTACAACCATCTTCGTTACTCACGATCAGGAGGAGGCAATGTCCATCTCCGATATGATAGTTGTCATGAAGAAGGGTGCTGTTCAGCAGATAGGCAAACCTCAGGATGTTTACGATAATCCGGTAAACCTGTTTGTCGCAAAATTCCTTGGCACTCCACCGATAAATGTATTTGACGGAAAAGTAAAAGACGGTAAGCTCTACCTTGGCGACAGTGCTGTTCTCAGTGTTGAGGGAGTGGAAAACCAGGAAGTCTATGTGGGAATTCGTCCCGAAGGGTTTATCCTCGATGATAGCGGCTTACTTGAGTGTAAGCTCATTAATGTTGAGGTTTCCGGCAGAGATACCAGCATAGTGTCCTCACACAGTGCTTTTATAGGAACAAATATCCGTTCCATAATTCCTGCGGAGAGCAAAGTTGACAGAGATGCAGATTCTGTTAAATTCAATGTAAAGCCATTTAAAACCTATATATTCAGCAAAGAAACCGAAGAGCGCATAAACTGCGTTTTAAGCTGAGCGGAGGCACATTATGAAAAAGAGTAACAATCTGAAAGCCTGGCTGTATCTTTTACCGGCCATTGCTTTCCTGGGATTTTTCATGGTATATCCGCTCATAGATGTAATTATCTATTCCTTTGAAGAGGGATATAACTCTGCTTCACAGACTTTTTTCGGTTACGGCGGATATAACTTTTCCTATGTTTTACACGATACCTATTTTCTTCAGGCGGTGAAGAATACCTTTATTCTGGTACTGGTAACAGTTCCGCTTTCCACAGGAATTGCCCTACTCATATCATTGGGACTTAATTCCATAAAAAAGCTGAAGAATTTCTTTCAGACCGTGTTTTTCCTGCCTTATGTAACAAACACCCTCGCGGTAGGTCTTGTTTTCATGATACTTTTCAAAAAGACTGCTTACACAGACGGTATGGTGAACCTTCTGATTAATTTCTTCGGAGGCCCGTCCGTAGATTTCATCGAAGGTCCGTACTGGGCAAAGATGTTTGTCATGTGTTTCTACACAATATGGATAGTTCTTCCGTTTAAGATTCTTATTCTTACCAGCGCTCTTGCATCGGTAAATGAGAATTATTATAAGGCGGCAAAGGTTGACGGAGCTTCGTCCTTCACAATTTTCAGAAAAATCACATTGCCCATGATTTCACCCATGATATTCTACCTTGTAATCACAGGTTTCATCGGAGCTTTCAAGGCTTACAGCGATGAGGTTGCTCTTTTCGGAACAGACCTCAATGCGGCAGGAATGAACACCATAGTCGGTTATGTCTATGATATGCTTTACGGCACAGGCGGCGGTTATCCATCCTACGCTTCTGCAGCAGCTCTTATACTTTTTGCCATAGTTATGACCATAACAGTGATAAATCTGCTCGTCAGCAGAAAAAATGTGCATTATTGAGAGGAGGGGAGAATATGACAGATTATGAACTTATCGAGAAAAAAGCGTCAAAGCGAAAAAAAATTGTAAAAGCGGTTACATATATTCTCCTTTCTGTATGGGGAGTTATGGTTCTCTTTCCGTTTTACTGGATGATATTAAGCTCAATAAAATCATACAGTTCATATAATGCGGAGTATGTGCCGAAGTTTTATGCCACATCACCCACCATACAGAACTATGTCGATGCTTTCACAGCAGTTCCTCTGGCAGGATATTTCACCAATACCATTATTTTTACAGTTATTACAACTGCGGTAATGCTTGTGGTTACGGTTCTGGCGGCATTTGCTTTTTCAAGACTTGAGTTCAGGGGAAAGAACCTTGCCTTTACAGCATTTCTCTCACTTATGATGATACCAAACGAGCTTGTTATAATCACAAACTTCCAGACTATCACAAATCTCGGCATGAGAAATACATTTGCCGGCCTCATACTTCCAAGTATAACCTCGGTTTTCTATATCTATCTTCTGAAGGAAAACTTCGAGAGCATACCTGATGAGCTTTACAAAGCGGCAAAAGTTGACGGAACATCAGACCTGAAGTACCTTCTCAAGGTGATGGTTCCAATATGCCGACCGACTATTATCACAATAGTAATTTTAAAGGTGATTGAATGCTGGAACAGCTATGTATGGCCACGCCTTATCACAGATGATGCAAACTACTTCCTTGTTTCCAACGGAATACAGGAGATAAGGGAGAATGGTTTCGGCCGTGAAAACATTCCTGCCATGATGGCGGCGGTTGTGGTTATTTCCGTTCCTCTTATTATAATCTTCCTCATTTTCCACAAGAAGATTATGGCAGGTGTTTCAAGGGGAGGTACCAAGGGATGATAAGAAGATTAAAAGTACTTTTACTGACTCTGCTTATTATGGTTTCGGGCCTGACATTTACTGCCTGTCACGGATCAAGAGGAACACTTGAATTTACTGTTCCGAGTGAATTTGATAAAACCAAGAATTATGAGATAAGCTTCTGGGCAAAGAACGATACAAACAAAGCTCAGGCGGATATTTACAAAAAAGCGATCGAAAATTTTCAGGCGATATATCCGAATATCACCGTGAATCTCAAACTCTACACAGATTACAGCCGAATTTATAACGATGTAATCACCAATATTTCCACGGGCACCACACCAAATGTGTGTATAACCTATCCTGACCACATAGCAACATATATTACAGGTAATAATGTGGTTGTTCCTTTAAACAGTCTGCTTACAGATGAGGTTTTCGGTCTTGGGGGAACAGGTGTTGATTTTGATGCACCGAAAGTTGACGAGATAGTTCCGGAATTTCTGAAGGAGTGTTATATCGGTGATACATGCTATGCTCTCCCTTACATGAGATCTACCGAGGCTCTGTACATAAACAAAACTTTTGTTGAAGCCCTGGGATATGAAATTCCCGAGAAAATCACATGGGACTTTATCTGGGAGGTTTCCGAAAAAGCCATGGAAAAAGACGCTGACGGAAACTTTAAGGTAAATAATCAGAAAGTCATGATTCCGTTTATTTACAAATCCACGGATAATATGATGATTCAGATGCTTAATCAGCTCGGTGCGGGATATTCCGATGAAAACGGAAACATTGAGATATTCAATGAAAATACCGGGAATATTCTCTATGAGATTGCCGAACATGCAAAGAGCGGTGCTTTCTCCACATTCAAGATTTCATCTTATCCCGCAAACTTTCTGAATGCAGGTCAGTGTATTTTTGCCATAGACTCCACTGCCGGTTCCACTTGGATGGGCTGTGATGCGCCTCTTCTCGATATTGCCGAGGATTCCATAGTCAGATTTGAGACTGTTGTCAGGGAAATTCCACAGTACGATACAGAGAATCCGAAGATGATTTCTCAGGGACCGTCACTCTGCGTTTTCAACAAAGATGATTCCGGTGAAGTTCTCGCATCATGGCTGTTTACCCAGTATCTGCTTACCAATGATATTCAGACATCCTATGCAAGAACCGAGGGTTATGCTCCTGTTACAGTAAAGGCACAGAACTCAGAAGATTACAAGGCATATCTTAATGCCAGCGGTACAGACAATAACGAGCATTACAGCGTGAAAATTGATGCAACCGAAATACTTCTCGAAAATACGGAGAATACTTTCACCACACCGGTTTTCAACGGTTCAGCTTCTCTCAGACAGGCAGCAGGTGAACTTATCGAAAATGTAGTAAAATCCGTAAGGCGTAAAGAGACAATAGATTCCGCATATATACAGAAGGTGTATAAAAATGTCAGCTCTCTGTACAGACTCGACCAGATAGAGACAGGAAGTTCGCAGGGCGGCAAGTCAGATCTGGGTCCTCTTCCGTCAACAGCGGTAACCCTTATTGTCTGTCTTGCGGCGGCATGGGTACTGATTATTCTCTATTTTATATTTATAAAAATCAAGGAACACAGATAAGAAGGAAAATCTGTAATTCACTTATTGATTTTTGCAGAAATGGGTCTATAATATAAGTGCCGTGAAAACGGCAAAATATTTCCAATATCAGGAGAAATTTATCATGAAAAGAATTTTAGCTATTGTTATGGTTCTTGCTCTTGCACTTTCTCTCACAGCCTGTGCAAAGACAGAGAAGGCAGAGTCATCCGCAGTTGAAGAATCTTCCGTAGCAGAAGAGTCTGTTGCAGTTGAGGAATCTGCAGAAGAGGTTTCCGAAGAGGCAGCAGAGGAGTCCTCTGAGACTGCTGAGGAGACATCCGAAGTTGCAGTTATGTCTCACCTTGACTATGTAAACGCTGAACTCGATTCTCTGGTTTGTGTAGAGACTTATGTTCAGGCTAAGCAGGGCTGGTGGGAAGACAAGGCAACAGTTTACTGCCAGTCTGAAGACGGTGCATACTTCCTTTACAACATGCCATGCTCCGAGGCTGACTATGAGCGCCTCGTTCCCGGCACAAGAATCAAGGTAACAGGTTACAAGGCAGAGTGGTCCGGCGAAGTTGAGATTGTTGATGCAACATTTGAGATTTTCGATGAAGGCACATTCGTTGCTGAGCCACTTGATGTCACTGAGCTTCTCGGCAAGGATGAGCTTGTTGACCACCAGAACGAACTCGTTGCATTCAAGGACCTCGAGGTTGTTGCAAGCACAGACGCTGACGGCAACGAGGCTGCATTCCTTTACAACTGGGATGGTTCCGGTGAAGAGGGCAGCGACCTTTACTTCAATGTAAAGTCCGGTGATGTTACAGCTCAGTTCACAGTTGAGTCTTACCTCTGCGGTGCAGACACAGATGTTTACAAGGCAGTTAAAGAGCTCAAGATTGGTGATAAGATCGACTGCGAAGGCTTCCTTTACTGGTACAACGGTGCAAACCCACACATCACAAACGTAACAGTTAAATAATTTAACAGATTTTGGGTCGGAGTCAGTCTCCGGCCCATTTTGTCGCTTTTACGGCGACCATTTCGGAAATTAAGATGATATAATATACCCATAACGAAAACAAAGGAGAAATCAATATGAAAAACAATACTTTATTAAATGCGGTTATGGGTGTGGTTGTGGGTGATGCCCTCGGTTTACCGGTGCAGTTTTCCACAAGGGAAGAAATGGATGATAATCCTGTAACAGACATGACAGGTCACGGTGTATTTGATATGCCGAAGGGTGCCTGGTCAGACGATTCAAGTTTAACCCTTGCATCCCTTGAAAGTATTCACAGAGGTTTCAATCTTGAAGATATGGCTGATAATTTTGTGAAATGGCTTTTCCACAATGAGTTTACTCCGAACTGTACAGCTTACGATATCGGAAACAGCTGCATGGAAGCCATATCCGATTACAGAATGAATCATGATGTATATTCCTGCGGAACCGATGGAGAATACGATAACGGTAACGGCTCCCTCATGAGAATAATGCCTGTCTGCTGGTATATGGCAAATATGGAAAACAGTGGAATTGTTACTCTGGATGAAGCCGTAAATAATATTCATGATGCATCAGCCCTCACTCATTCCCACATGAGAAGCAAAATAGGATGCGGACTTTACTTCTTTATTGTGAGAGAAATGCTGTTCGGAAATCCGGAAAGTATTGGTGAAGCACTTGCAAAAGGTCTTTCAGAGGGATTTGCCTACTATGACAGCAGGGCCTGTGCCACAGATGAGCTTGTACATTATTCAAGGCTAAGAAACCCGGATGAGTTCGGTTTTTTACCAAGGGAAGAAATCAGGGGAAGCGGATATGTGGTGCACACCCTTGAGGCCTCTGTGTGGTGCCTCCTGAATACAGAGAATTATAAAGATGCTCTTCTTATGGGTGTCAACCTTGGTGAGGACACAGACACCACAGGTGCAGTAGAGGGTGGTCTTGCCGGGCTCTGGTATGGTTATGAGGGTATTCCCGAGGATTGGAGAAATGCAATAATCCGCAGAGAGTGGATAGAATCCCTTTGTGGTCTTGATATTTAATTTATCCGTGAGAGCTGATTTTTTCGGCTCTCATTTTATTTATGTTGCAATTCTATGCAAAAAAGTGCTATAATCACCTATATATGTGAAAGTATATCTTTTTATAAGTTGACATATATTCTATAAAAATATTTCATAAAGGTGACAAAATGGGCTTTTTACAGAAAATTTTCGGCAATTACAGCACAAAAGAAATCAAGCGTATTCAGCCGAAAATCGATAAAACAATTTCACTTCAGCCAAAATACGAGGCAATGAGCGATTCAGAGCTTCGTAATCAGACCAGTGTACTCAGAGAGAGACTTGCAAACGGAGAAACTCTCGATGACATTCTTCCCGATGCATTTGCGGTATGCTCCGAGGCAGCATGGCGTGTATCAGGCAAGAGACCTTATCCTGTTCAGATTACAGGTGCAACAATTCTTCATCAGGGCCGTATTGCCGAGATGAAGACAGGTGAAGGTAAAACTCTTACATCCGCTCTTGCTGTTTACCTCAACGCTCTTCCGGGCAAGGGTGTTCATGTTGTTACAGTAAACGAATACCTTGCAAAGCGTGACTCCGAGTGGAATGGTAAAATCTACAAGTACTTAGGTCTTACAGTAGGCCTTATCTATCACGATATGGACAAGGACGAGCGTAAGGCTGCTTACAATGCAGATATCACTTACGGTACAAACAATGAGTTCGGTTTCGACTATCTGCGTGATAACATGGTTATATACAAGGAGAACAAGGTTCAGCGTGGCCATAACTATGCCATCGTTGACGAGGTTGACTCCATTCTTATCGACGAAGCGAGAACACCGCTTATCATTTCAGGTCAGGGTTCAAAGCCGACAGAGATGTATAAGCTTGCGAATACTTTCGCACGTTCTCTCTCTCACATAGCCGTAGCCGAGACAGACGACAAGAAGGATAACGACGAAATTTACGAAGATTACGACTATATCGTAAACGAGAAGCAGAAGTCCGCCACACTCACAAAGCGTGGCGTTAAGAAGGCCGAGGAGTTCTTCCATCTTGAGAACCTCTCCGACCCTGATAACGTAACAACTCAGCATCACATCAACCAGGCAATCAAGGCTTACGGCTGCATGAAGCGTGACATCAACTACGTTGTAAAAGACGGCGAAGTTATCATCGTTGACGAGTTCACAGGACGTCTCATGTACGGCCGCAGATACAACGAGGGTTTACATCAGGCCATCGAGGCAAAAGAGGGTGTTCAGGTTGCCCGCGAGTCAAGAACTCTCGCTACAATCACATTCCAGAACTATTTCCGTCTTTACTCAAAGCTCTCCGGTATGACAGGTACTGCCATGACAGAGGCAAGCGAGTTTGGTGAAATCTATAAGCTCGATGTAGTTGAAATTCCCACAAACAGACCTATGATTCGTGAGGACTGCAACGATCTCGTTTACAAGAGTGAGAAAGGCAAGTTCCATGCGGTAATTGAGGATATAGTTGAAGCTCACGAAAAAGGACAGCCTGTTCTCGTCGGTACAGTTACCATCGAGAAGTCAGAGGAACTTTCCGCACTTCTCAAAAAGCGTGGAATCAAGCATGAGGTTCTCAACGCTAAATATCACGAAAAAGAAGCTGAAATCGTAGCTCAGGCCGGTAAGAAGGGTGCTGTAACCATTGCCACAAACATGGCAGGTCGAGGTACCGATATCAAGCTTGGCGGTAATGCTGAGTTTATGGCAACAGCTGCCATGAGAAAGCTCGGTTACACAGAGGAGATGATTGAGGAGGCAAATGCTTTCTCCGAGACAGACGACGAAGAGATTCTCGCAGCAAGAAAGGTTTTTGCTGACCTCAACAAGCAGTTTGAGGACGAAATCGCTCCTGAGGCAGAAGAGGTAAGAAAGGCCGGCGGTCTCTTTATTATTGGTACGGAACGCCACGAATCCCGCCGTATCGATAACCAGCTCAGAGGTCGTTCCGGACGTCAGGGTGATCCGGGTAAGTCAAGATTCTATATATCTCTCGAAGATGACCTCATGCGTCTTTTCGGCGGTGACAGAATTCAGAGCATGATGGAAACATTCAAGCTTCCTGAGGATCAGCCTATTGACGCAAAGATGATATCAAACACAATCGAGAATGCTCAGAAGAAGGTTGAGGGCAGAAACTTTGCCATCAGAAAGAACGTTCTTCAGTATGACGATGTTATGAACCGCCAGAGAGAGATTATCTACGATCAGCGTGATAAGGTTCTCAACGGTGAGAACATGAAGGAAAGTATCATGAAGATGATAGATTCCTCCATTGAGAGCAATGTGGATTTCTATATGCCACAGGCAGCTTTACATGATGACTGGGATGTCAAGGGTCTTCACGATTTCTATAATATCTGGATGGTAAGAGAGGATGAACTCACTTACACACCTGAGCAGATTGAAGATCTCGATACCGCTGAGGTAAAGGAGTTCCTTAAGCAGAGGGCAAGAGATGTTTACGAAGCAAGAGAGACCATGTTCACTTCTCCTGTTATGCGTGAGCTTGAGCGTGTTGTTCTTCTCAAGATAGTAGACTCCCACTGGATGGATCACATCGATGCCATGGACGATTTAAGAGACGGTATCCGTTTAAGAGCTTATGCTCAGAAGGATCCTGCTGTTGAATATACAGAAGAAGGCTTCTCCATGTTCGATGCCATGATAAATGAAATCCGTGAAGAAACAGCAAAGACCATACTTACAGTAAGACTCAGAACTCCTGAGGCTCCTAAACGTGAGGCTGTTGCCAAAGAGACAGGTGCGAGCGGTGCCTCTGACGGAACTCTCGAGCAGAAGAAAGCTCCTGTTACAAAGGGAAAGAAAGTCGGCAGAAATGACCCATGCCCATGCGGAAGCGGACTTAAGTACAAAAAATGCTGCGGCAAAAATGCCAACTAAAGCAAATACAGAAGGGAATAATCCGATGATGAAAAATCTTAAGAGAGTGCTCAGCTTTGCGCTTGTTATCGTTATGCTGTTCAGCCTGGTTGGATGCACTGCCACAAAGAAAACCGAGTTTGACGTTTCCGGTTATATCAGAAGTGTTCTGAGATGCAGTTATGCCGGTGACACAGCAAGTTATATGGAACTTACAGGTGCCGGAAAGGAAACTGCCGACGATTATCACGCCACAACAGTTCACAATGCGGCGGTAAGATTCTTCTCTGCATATTCCATGAATGCAAGTGATGCTCAGATGGATGCTATGGAAGCTGTTCTCGAAGAGGCATACAGGAACTCCAAGTTTACGGTAAACGAAAAAGTTGAAAAGGCCACAGGATACGATGTCAGGGTTGATTATACCGTTCAGACCACTCTCAACAATATCTCTTCGGATATCAAAGCCAAGAGAGAGGCGGCAGATGCTCTGGGCCAGGCAACCGACATCGGTGCCCAGTATATTGACGAAGTTATCACTCTGTGCAAAAACACAGTGGAAAACCAGACAGCTTACGGCGACACAGCCACACTTACTTTCGATATTATCGTTGATTCAGAGGGATATATCTCTCTTGATACAAATCTCTTCAACTCAATAGACGTGGCTATTCTTCCATACTGATTTTCGGGGGCACAAAGACAGTCTGTTTTTGTGTCCCTTTTTGTATATGTAATAATTTTGCTTTTTGCTGTCTTGATTTTTTACATGGGTAAATCTATTATAATAATCAGATATATTCTTTTGAAGCGGAGGTTTATTGTATGGAAAACAGTATAAAGTCGTTAATGAAATTATCGGTTCTCGCAATAATTTCACTTTTAATTATCATGTTTGCGGGTTTTGGAGCAGATGCGGTCGAAAAGAACGTTGATTTCGGAACTCTGGTTACAGGTGCAACAACAGAATACAGACAGATAAGAATTGAGGCCGATGATGATGTGCTCTACTGGAATTTTACTGTTCCCAAGGCAGGAAAGGTAGTTTTTCAGGCTCAGTTTTTCCGCCCGAACAGCAGAATCTATATTGAAGATTTAGCAAATCATAACTGTTACTTAAGCACATCCATTTCAGCGGGCAGCAGTACGGAGCCTTATGTTTATCAGACAGGTTTATGGCTTAAAGAAGGTTCTTACCGCTTCAGAGTAACCGATAATCTGAGCAGCGGTTTTGCCGGAAGCGAAAAAATATTCTTAAAGTTGACATATTCCGCTGCAGCTGTTAACGAGAGAGAGCACACAGGTGGTGTTCACAATGATACCAAAGACAATGCCGAACTGCTTTCAATCGGTACTCAGAAAACAGGTGTTCTTCTCAAAATTGATGACAGAGCGGATACATATAAATTCAGTGTCGGCACATCCGGCAGATTTAATATTAATGTTCTCGGTTATACAAAAGTTTTAGGCTGTACAATCTATGATTCCGGATGGAATACAAAGGGAAGCTTTGAAATAAACGGAACCGAAACAACACCGCAGTCAAAGAATCTGGAATTAAACCTTTCCTCCGGAACATACTATATTCAGATACTCGGTGATCTTTCCGGTAAAACCCATGCTTACGGAAGATATGATTTATCCGTAAACCGCATGTCCGATATCGGTTCCTGCACAGTTACAGTTGCTTCCACAACATATACAGGCAGTGCGGTAAAGCCCAGTGTTGCTGTAAAGGACGGAACAACTCTTCTGAAAAATGACACAGATTACACACTTACTTTCGAGAACAACGTTAATGCGGGTTCAGAGGCAAAGGTTACAATCACAGGTAAAGGCAAGTATTACGGCACAAAAACCGTAAAGTTTACAATCAGGAAAAAATCCATTGCTTCATTCACAGCCACACTGAGCACAAATGCCTATGTCTATAACGGCGAGGCCAAAAAGCCGGGCGTTATCGTAAAGGATGCTTCGGGAAAAACTTTCTATGCCTATGATAAGATATATAAGAACAATATAAACGCAGGCACCGCAAGTGTCGTTATCACAGGTACAGGCAACTACACAGGAACAATTACCAAGACATTTACAATTTCAAGAATCAGAATTGCCGTTCCTGCGGTAACAAAAACTTTCAGTTACAACTCAAACTACACCCGAACACCGATTAAGTCCGGCACAGGCTACACAAGAAGCGGAACCTACACCGCAAAAGCTCCCGGAGTTTATACTGTAAAAGTAACACCGACATCAAACTATGCCTGGTCAGACGGAACATATTCCACAAAGTCATTCACATGGAGTATTAAGCCGAGTGCAACAAAAATCACAAGCTGGGGCAATACAAACTCCGGTATAAAGATTATCTGGTCAAAGGTTTACGGTGCAGACGGTTACATAATTTACAGAGACGGTGTAAAAATCAAGACCATAACCGACGGCAGTACTCTGAACTTTACAGATGCAGATACAAAGACAGTCGTCAGTGGCAAGAAATATCTGTATAAGGTTTATGCTTATGCCGATAAGACCACATGTAAGAGCAGTGCGTCACCCGAAGTTACAACAATGAGGGTAAAAAGACCGAGCTCCATCACTCTTACAGCCGGAAAGGCATGTATCAAACTTGATATATCAGCGGTAAAAAATGTTGAGTACGAAATCTGGAGAAGCGAAACAGGTGCAAGCGGATCATACAAATATGTTCACACAACATCAAAGACAACTGTTACAAATCAGAAGCTGACGAGCGGTAAGACATATTACTACAAAGTCAGATCTGTAAAAACAATGACCGTAAACGGCAATGAAAAGAAAATCTATTCTCCGTTCACAGCTGCAAAATACGCCAAGGTACTTTAAACAAAAATTCCGGTACAGCAAAACTGTACCGGATTTCCTTTTGCCTTATGTTACAGAAGCTTTTCGTAAGCGAGTCTCTCTGTGCCGTCATCAATAATAATGATACCACAGTATTCGTAACCGTTCTTTAATATGGTGTGCTGCATGCCGAGGTTATCTTTGTGGGTGTCTATTCTGCAGGAAGTGAGGCCTGCCTCACGGCATTTCTCAAAACAGTAATTCATGAAAGCCGAGGCTATGCCCCTGCCGCGGTATTCGGGGTCTGTTGTTACTCTGTGAAGAATGCCGTATTCTTTGTTGTCTGTTTTCCATGCTCCGTCAATATGGTAGTAGGTGGGATCATCACCTAAAACAAGGGCGCAGTAGGCAATTACCTTTCCGTTTTCCTCGCATACGGTGGCATAAGCTTTCTCATAATCTGAGAGGAAACTCTCTTTGTTAGGTGTGGCTCCCTGCCACTGGTCAATGCCCTGAGACGCCATACCTCTTCTTGCAAGGTCGAAAAGCTCGGCAACTCTGTCTGCTTCTTCAATTTTTGCTTTGCGAATAATCATATAAAAACACCTCAAAATAATATCTGTTAGCATTATAAACCGACGAAGAAAAATTTCAAGGGAAAACCTTAATATACATATAAATAAAGGAAATAACAAATTGTACTTGAAAAATCATACAGATTCGTATATAATAATGTAGCTGTATTCATCAGCGAAAACCGGCAAGCTGAGCTTAGTCGTAGAATATGCGAGCGGATAGGTCTGTACGACGGACTGCCGTGAACCATGTCAGGCGGGGAACCGAGCAGCATTAAGCGGATTTGTCCGTGCGATGCAGGGTGCCTGTCCGTTCACATATTCTTCGAAATGCAGCTTGCCTTTATTCTTATCAATATGGGGGTGTTCCTGTGGCATATAAAGTACTTTACAGAAAATACAGACCTTCGCGTTTTGCGGATGTTGTCGGTCAGCCACAGGTAACAGAAACTCTCAAAAGTGAGATTGTTGCAAACAGAGTTTCCCATGCCTATCTTTTCACAGGCTCAAGGGGAACAGGTAAGACAACATGTGCGAAAATTCTCGCGAAGGCTGTCAACTGCGAACATCCCGTAAACGGGGATCCGTGCGGTGAGTGTGAAACATGTAAAGGTCTTGATAACGGCTCAATCCTTGATGTTGTGGAGCTCGATGCCGCCTCAAACAACGGCGTCGATGATATCCGTGATATTATTGAGCAGGTTAATTTCACACCGACCAACACCAAATACAGAGTATATATCATAGACGAGGTTCACATGCTCTCGGGTGCGGCTTTCAATGCATTGCTTAAAACCCTTGAGGAACCGCCGTCCCATGTAATATTCATACTGGCAACAACAGAGGTTCACAAACTTCTCCCGACCATACTCTCAAGATGTCAGCGCTTTGACTTCAGACGTATATCACCCGAGGACATCGCAGGCAGACTTGAATGGGTATGTGAGCAGGAGGGAGCCACCATAGACCACGAGGCGGCACTTAAAATCGCAAGAATCGCCGACGGCGGTATGCGAGATGCCCTCTCAATTCTTGACCAGTGCCTGGGCAGAAGTGCCCATGTGGACGAAGCTGTTGTAGATGCTACGGCCGGCAGTGCAGATACAGGCTATCTCTTTGATCTTGCCGAGTGCGTTAAGAACAGAGACTCCTCAAAGGCATTGCAGATTGTTGCTGACCTTCACGCCGAGTCAAAGGATATGTCCCGACTTTGCACAGAGCTTACAGATCACTTCCGTGACTTAATGCTCATCAAAACCGTGGACAATCTAAAAATACTCAGACAGATGATAAACAAGTCCGACAGCGAATTCAAAAAGCTGGAGGATCAGGCAATAAGCCACAGCATGGAGATGAGCATAGTTCTTCACTCCATGGATACATTGAGAAACGCCCTTGACAGAATGCGTTTCGGTAACCAGCGTATAGAGATGGAAATGGCGATGGTAAGACTGTGTTCACCACAGCTCGATTCCTCGGCAGAAGCCCTCATACGCAGAATAGAAGCTCTTGAGTCCGGCAAAAAGGGCGCAGGAGCTGTAATCCCCGAGAGCATAATCGAGCGTATCGAAGCCCTCGAGAGAGGTATGGCAAACGCACCGAGAGCGGAAGCGAGACCTGTTTCAAATACACAGAGACCTGCTCCTGCTGTTACAGGTGAACCTGTAAAACCTGCAGAGCCACCTAAATCCGAGGAGGAAATTCAGCGTGAAGCTGTTCCGTTCCCCCAGTGGCCTGAGGTTGTCGAGAGAATAAGAGCGGTTATGCCATCGGCAGGAAGTGCCTTCACAGGTACAAAAGCATACACCTCAGGAGCATATATTCTTGTTGAAGCAAAAGAAATTGCGTTCAGCCTCTTGAGAATTCCGACAAACAGGGATAAAATAAAGACTATAATCCGTGATGTTACAGGAAGAAGCTATAAGCTCGGTCCGTACCGCGGAGAGAAAATAACAGAAAACAAAGAACCGGATGCCATAGAGCTCCTTGCAAAAAGGGCAGAGGAAGCATCCATTGAAGTTAATTATACAGAGTAAGAAAGGAATTTAAGATATGAAAGCAAGATTACCACAGGGCGTCGGCGGAGGCGGAATCGGCAATATGCAGCAGCTCATGCGCCAGGCACAGAAAATGCAGGAGCAGATGGAGAACCTCACAGAGGAGCTCGAGGCAAAGGAGTACTCCGCAGTTTCCGGTGGCGGAATGGTAAAGGCTACTGTTTCCGGTAAGATGGAGGTTCTCTCCATTGACATCAACCCTGAGATTGTAGATCCTGATGATACAGAGATGCTCGCAGATGTTGTAATGGCAGCAGTAAACGAGGCACTCAGAGCAGCAATCGACGAGAAGGACGAGAAGATGGGCGCTGTATCCGGCGGCCTCAGCATTCCGGGAATGTTCTGATATGCCTGAATATCATGTAGCTCCACTGGAAAACTTAGTGGATAAATTCGAGTCCCTGCCGGGCATAGGACACAAGTCCGCCCAGCGTGCGGCTTATCATCTTCTCAACCTCAGTGATGAAGAGGCTTTCTCTTTTGCAGAAGCCATCTCAGAGGCGAAGAAGAAAATCAGATATTGCAAAGTCTGCTGTAATCTGACAGATGATGAGCTCTGTCCCGTATGTAAGGACGACAGCAGAGACAGATCCATAATCTGTGTGGTCGAGGATTCAAGAGATGTTTTCGCCCTCGAGAGAACAAACGAGTTCAATATTACTTACCATGTTCTCCACGGTGCAATCTCTCCGCTTTCAGGTGTAGGCCCCGATCAGCTCAGAATAAAAGAACTCCTCGCAAGAGTAAATTCCGACGAAGTTAAGGAAGTTATCATGGCAACCAATCCCACAGTTGAGGGCGAGGCAACAGCCATGTATGTATCAAGACTTTTAAAGCCTCTCGGAATAAAAGTAACAAGGCTCGCCTACGGTATTCCTGTTGGCGGAGACCTTGAATATGCAGATGAAATCACTCTCTCCCGAGCAATCGAGGGCAGAAGAGAGTTATAAGAAAGGTGGTGGCCTGAATGGCAAAGGAAAACACAAAAACAATAACTCAGAACCGTCAGGCTTACCATGACTATTTTGTAGACGAGACATTCGAGGCAGGAATCGAGCTTTGCGGAACAGAGGTAAAATCCCTTCGTGCAGGCAGAGTAAACCTAAAGGATTCCTGGTGCAGTGTTGTAAACGGAGAGCTTCTTCTCAACGGATGTCATATAAGTCCTTATGATTTTGGCAACATCTTCAATAAGGACCCCATGCGTGTGCGCCGTCTCCTCATGCATAAAAGGGAGATAATGCGCCTGCTGGGTTATGTCAAGCAGGACGGCTACTCACTTATTCCGCTGTCTTTCTATTTCAAGGGCTCAAGGGTCAAGGTACAGGTTGGTCTGTGCCGAGGCAAAAAGCTTTATGATAAGAGGGCAGACTTGGCAGAGAGAGCCGCAAAGCGAGACATTGAGCGTGCCGTCAAAGCAAGAAACTCCTGATATATATGGGGATGTAAAGGTTTCGACGGGGGCTGTGAACCTTGGTAAGCGAGCAGCGGTGCGGGACCGCTAATAAAACCGCAATTTAAAAAATACACGACAACAATACAGTTGCT
>JAUNDK010000110.1:2422-3522 GCA_030526115.1 Clostridia bacterium | reverse complement strand
GATATGAGTGAATTCCTGCCGTATCTATATCATAGAGATATTCATCAATAAACGATTTTCCCAGTTCACGAAGTTCACCCTCAATTTTTCTGTACTCCTCATCAATAAGACAAAGCTCATCCCATGTTATATCTGCCTGTTGAAGATCACATTCGGTCATGCCGAATTCTTCTAAAAATTTGATTTTATCCATTATCACACCATACACCTTATCTGTTTTTCTGACTGCGGAGAGTGGTTCCTTGTGTTGTATCCGCAATATATAGTTAAATTATACCACACTTCAGACTGTCTGTTTGTTCCAATTGGGAATTAAAAGTTATTTAGTACAGTAGCTTTATTCATTAAAATGGAGCTATGCTTTAATACATAGCTCCTGAAAATTACTGAAATTATTCCTGACTGCGGAAAGTGATTTTTCCAGTTTCGGAATCCATTGCATCTACAATAGCAAGGGATTCGAGGTGATAACCAAGGTTGCGGATTACTTTACCGCCAACCTGGAAGCCTTTTTCAATTACAATACCGAGGCCTTCAATTGATGCACCTGCGCTTTCTGCAATGCTGATAAGTCCCTGAAGTGCACAGCCGTTTGCGAGGAAGTCGTCAATGATAAGAATGTGATCCTCAGAACCGAGGAATCTTTTTGAAACAATAACCTGGTTCTTGTTTTTATGAGTAAAAGACTCAACTTCGGCAACATACATGTCACCATCAATGTTGATTGACTTGGATTTTTTAGCAAATACCATTGGAACGCCGAATTCCTTGGCGACGAATGCGGCAATTCCTATGCCGGAAGCCTCGATTGTCATAACCTTGGTAACATTCTTATCTGAAAAACGTCTCTTGAATTCACGGCCTATTTCTTCCATAAGAGAAATATCCATCTGATGATTAAGGAAGCTGTCAACCTTGAGAACATTGCCCGGTTTTACAACACCGTCTTTAACAATTCTTTCTTCTAAAAAGTTCATAATAATTACCTCCTGAATTCCTGAAAGCATTATATCATACAGAAAAGCTTTTGTCAGTTATATTCTGAAATTTATTGATTTTTCATAATTTACATAAATAGATATAAATGATATACTTTACAG
>JAUNDK010000110.1:0-2334 GCA_030526115.1 Clostridia bacterium | reverse complement strand
AGGCTAATTAAATGAAAGAGAGGTCTTCTCAATGAAGAAAACCACAAAGCTTAGCGAGGCGGCTTTTCAGCTTGATGGCAAAATGCCATTAAAACAGGCTATTCCCCTCGGTTTACAGCATGTTCTTGCCATGTTCGTCGGTAACCTCACACCACTCCTTATCATAACAGGTGCCTGTGGTATTGCAGGTGGTGAGCTTGCCGATTTACAGGTACAGCTTCTTCAGAATGCAATGATTATTGCAGGTCTTGTTACTCTGGTTCAGCTTTTTACCATTGGCCCGGTCGGTGGTAAGATTCCGGTTGTAATGGGTACATCCTCAGGCTTTATCGGAGTATTCAACTCCGTTGCGGCTTCCATGGGTGGTGGCATTCTCGCTTACGGCGCAATTATGGGTGCTTCAATTATCGGTGGTCTGTTCGAAACCGTTCTCGGTTTATTTTTAAAGCCACTTCGCAGATTCTTCCCGGCTGTTGTAACAGGTACCGTTGTTATGTCTATCGGACTTAGCCTTATTTCCGTAGGTGTAAATTCCTTCGGTGGCGGAAACAACGCAAAAGATTTCGGTTCTGCTGAGAATCTTCTTCTTGCGCTTTTTGTCCTCGTTGTTATTATCATCTGCAAGCACTTCACAAAGGGTGTAACAAGATATGCCGCTATACTCATCGGTATTGTTCTCGGTTATGTTGCAGCAGCTCTTATGGGAATTTTCCTTCCTAAAACAGGTGTCACAGCAGATGGCGTAGAGTTCACCAAAGCATGGGTTCTCAACTGGAACAAGGTTGCAGAAGCCGCATGGTTTGAAATTCCGAAGTTTATGCCTGTTAAGCCTGTATTTGATCTTCGTGCCATTGTTCCTGTTCTCATCATGTTCATTGTAACAGCTGTTGAGACCATCGGTGATATCTCCGGTGTTATGGAAGGTGGTCTCGGTCGTGAGGCAACAGACAAGGAGCTTTCCGGCGGTGTTATGTGTGACGGTTTAGGCTCATCTTTTGCGGCTCTCTTCGGTGTTCTTCCAAACACAACATTCAGCCAGAATGTAGGTCTTGTAGCAATGACAAAGATTGTAAACCGCTTTGCTATCGCAACAGGTGCAATCTTCCTCGTATTCTGTGGCCTTTGTCCGAAACTTGGTGCTCTTGTTTCCATTATGCCACAGTCTGTTCTTGGTGGTGCGGCTGTTATGATGTTCTCATCCATCATCATCAGTGGTATTCAGCTTATCACTAAGGAGCATCTTGGTTCTCGTAACCTCACAATCGTATCCGTTGCCCTCGGTGTAGGCTTCGGTATCGGCTCAAATGCAGGTATTCTTTCCCAGCTTCCACAGTATATTCAGCTGGTATTCGGTGGTTCCGGAATTGTTCCTGCCGCATTCGTTGCAATTATTCTTAACATCATTCTTCCAAAGGAAGAAACAAGAAAGATGAACGACAGATAATTCTTGATATATACTAAATTATCCCGAGCGCAAAACTGCGTTCGGGATTTTTGCATGTTTATGAAACCGGAACAAAAGTAACGGTAATGTTACCACCGCATATCATGTCAAGACCGCCCTGCTTTTCACGGTTGAGTTTGTATTCCTTTACGGAGAACTCTCTATGGCTTCTTGCGTAATCTATGGCGAGAAATTCCGGTGTTCCACCGCCTATGGAACCGAAGCTCTCGCTTTCTGTTACGAACATCATGCTTCCCACACCCCTCGGAGCGGAGCCACTTTTCTCTGTGATAATGCACAGTACGCCCGGGCCATTTGCTTCAAGCAGAGTTCTGTCAGCAGAGGAAGCAAAGTCCCTGTTTTTCTCACGGATGATCTCCGCCAGTATGCTTACGGAAATCTCCGCAGGGCTAACCGCACCGATAGAAAGTCCCACCGGGGCGAATATGGTGGATATACTGTCCTCGGTGAATCCAATGTTCCTGAGATTATTGAAGGTCGCCGCAACTTTTCCTTTACTGCCTATCATACCGAGATAACGGTAATCTGTCGGAAGTATAGTGCTGACACACTTAAGGTCCGCCTTGTGATTCGGTGTAACAACCACATAGTAAGCTCCCGGGATGAGATATTTACCAAGATTATCATAGGAATCGCAGATGAGCTTTTTCACATTCGGGAATCTCTCAGCATTTGCAAGGTCATCACGGTCATCTATTACGGTAATGCCGAAATCGAGGAAAGACGCCATTGCCGCCAGTGCCTTTGCCACGTGGCCCGCACCGCAGATAAACATCTCCGGCTGTGGTCGGAACCATTCCTTGTTAATAAAGCTTACATCCTGTTCATTTTCAAGCAGAGAGGCAACGGTTCGCTGATATAAAGAGCCG
>JAUNDK010000109.1:319-3524 GCA_030526115.1 Clostridia bacterium | reverse complement strand
AAAATACAGATTATATATTTATAATTCTTCGAAGCAGTTACAGTATGATTCCGGGCTGCTCACAGCAACATCAAAATCTGCAACTAAAACATTAAAACCAGGAACATACTATTTCAAGGTAAAAGCACAGAAAATCACAACTTCCTATGCAACGGGTAAATATTCATTCAAACTGAATGTTGCGGGAACCATACCTTCCGAGACAGAACTCACCGCAACTCCCGGATTCAATCAGATTAAGCTCACATGGAAGCAGGTGCCTACAGCAAGTGGATATATGATTTACCGTTCCTCAGGAACAGGGTATAATCTTATCAAGAAGACCACATCACCCGAAACTTTATCTGTAAGAGATCTTACGGCAATTCCGGGAGTAAAATATTCCTATAAAGTCAGGGCATATAATTCGGTAGGTGTCGGTCCAAGTTCCAATGTTGTTGCAGGGATATCTAAACTCGCAACACCTGCAATAAATGTCACAAATCAGAATATCGGCAGAAACAGAATTACCGTTACAAAAATCAAATATGCAGACGGATATGAACTTTACAGAGCCCTCAGACCGGATGGTGAATTCAAGCTCATCGGAACAATGATTGAGCTTTCAGTTGATCATACTCAGCTCAAACCGGGACAGACTTATTACTACAAAGTCAGAGCCTTCAGAAGAACCGCTAAAGGAAATATCTATTCAAAGTTTTCTGAGGTTAAATCCTGTACAGCGTGG
This sequence comes from Clostridia bacterium, assembly GCA_030526115.1. Classification (GTDB taxonomy): domain Bacteria; phylum Bacillota; class Clostridia; order Oscillospirales; family Acutalibacteraceae; genus SIG603. The sequence continues at coordinate 2,797 of JAUNDK010000109.1, read as the reverse complement.
TAAATATAGTGATTTTGCACTTGCATTATTAAAATAAATATGATATTATGTTAAAGCTGTTTTAGTAGCAGCATAAGTAAGTACAATATGTTTTACATAAAATACAGGAGGTAAATAAAATGGGCGCTCTCGAGGTAATTTTTGGTATCATCCTTCTTTTATTCTCACTTGCAATCACAATCGTTGTTCTTCTTCAGGAAGGTCATCAGTCCAATCTCGGCACAATCAGTGGCGGTGCAGACACATTCCTTTCCAAGAACAAGTCAAGATCCATTGATGCTATGCTCTCAAGATACACAAAGTTTGTAGCTATCGGTTTCTTTGTTGTAGTTATTGTGATTAACGTTATCATGTATTTCACCTGATAAAATAGTAACTTAACTCCGGGTACATAACGTGCCCGGTTTTTTGTTTTCCGGAGGCACTATGATCAGAAGTATAAAATCCAAAGAAGAATTATTATCATTAAGAGGAACAGACCCACTGTTTACAAGAATTTACGGTGACTATTGCTGTTCTGAAAAACTTGATTTCTCAGACGGCGCCATGTACTGGACCGACGGGAACAGCCTGATTGCGGAACTGAAAAACGGAGCCATAACTATATGTGGAGAAATTACCGATACCTATGAGCTGGAGGATTTTATCAGTTTTATTCATCCTGAGCTAATCATGTTCTCCTATAATCATCTTGATTTTTTCGGAAATGATTACAGGAATTCAGGTATAATTATGTCCAAAAGGGCAGAGGGTGAGCTTGCTGATCCTTTAATAAACAACGATTTTCGCATGAAAGACTACTATGAGTTTTTCGAGAACTGTGGTCTTGCCTCGAATTATGAAGGCTTTATGCTCGGTATGTCAGATTTTATCAAAACCGGAACCGGTTTTCTTACAGGAGAATACAATGGTTCTGAACTGATTTCGGCTGCCGCAGTAACGGGTATAACAGATGTTTCAGCTATCATCACAAGCATTGGTGTTGATGAATCCCACCGCAGAGAGCATCTCGGAACATTACTTATGCAGGAACTCATGGATAACTTAAGCGGCAGAGAGATAATCATATACAGAGAAATCCTCAAAAATGAGGAATTCTATAAAAGTCTCGGTTTCGAGAATATCGGTAAATTCTATACGGTATAAAAGTAAAGCAGTCACCTGATTTTGTTCAAGTGACTGCTGTTTTGATTATTTAAGCTCAAATACACATTTGCATGTTCCAACCGGGGTGTCGTTATCATTGTGAATAACACCGCTGTTAAGTCTGTCAAGCATTGCGAAGGTCTCTTCGTTGTAGTAACCGATCTGCTCAAATACGCTCTTGACAATAAGTGGCCAGATTCCTTCGGTACCATCCTTTACTTTGAATGCAATGCCGATTCTCTCTTTCTTGAGTCCGATTCCGTAAACACCGTTTGCACCGCCTTTTGCAACAATGTTCGGGTCATAGTTGATGAGTGAGCAGAGGAAACCGGTGCCTCTCATCATAAGCGGATACTCGTGAATTCTCGGAACATATCTTTTTGCGGCCTCTCTCAGGCTTTCATCCTTGATTGTATCAATGCAGGCAAGGTTCTTGAACGCAACTGCAATGTTTTTAATCGGAACCGCAAAAACAGGAACACCACAGCCGTCAATACCAATCATGACCTTCTCTTCAGGGTATTCGGAGATTTCTGCCATGGTTCTGAGAATTTCCTTCTGAGCTGCAGAATCCACTTTCCAGTAGTCCTTAATATTCTCAGGGTCAAGCTCCTTCTGAAGAAGCATTGCACCGGTGTGTTTACCTGAACAGTTGTGATAAACCTTTTCCTTTGGCATACCCTTTCTGATTCTTTCCTCGTTTGCCTCTGCGTTTGCAGGATAAGCTGGGTTCATGATAAGGTCATCAAGATTCATGTCAGCCTTCTTGAATATGGACTTAACCGCATCTACATGGAAGCTCTCGCCGGCATGAGAACCTGCGAAAATAACGCTCTCCTCATCTGTGATTCCGTATTTCTCGTCAAGGTGGTGTGCAATTACAGGTAAAGCCTGAACAGGCTTTGAAGCAGAGCGGTAATATACCATTGCTTCAGGGTTACCTGCGGATTTGATAACGTCACCGTTCTCGTCTACGACTACCACATAACCCTCGTGAATAAGGTCAAGTAAATCGCCTCTGTATTCTTCGCTGAGTATTGCTGTATCTCTCTCATAGTTTGTCATAAAAAGACCTTCTTTCTTTCAGAAAAAACTGTGGAACAAAGTCCTGAAAAATAGTATAATGTTTTTTAATGAAAATTCAAGAAAAATATAGGTGTTTTTATGATATTTGAAGTATGCTGTGGTTGCACAGAAGATGCAATAAATGCCGAAAAAGGCGGAGCTGACAGAATAGAGCTCAATTCAGCTCTGTTTTTGGGTGGACTTACTCCATCCCTCGGCACTTTGATTGAGGTCAAAAAGAAAGTGGATATTCCTGTTATGGCAATG
>JAUNDK010000109.1:0-300 GCA_030526115.1 Clostridia bacterium | reverse complement strand
AGGCGGTTTCTGTTATCGTGATGAGGAGTATTCCACTATGCTTACAGATGCAAAGCTCCTGCTTGAAAATGGAACCGATGGTCTTGTTTTCGGTTTCCTGAATGCAGACGGCACTGTTGATGAGCAGAGAACAACGGAATTTGTAAAGCTGTGTAAGTCGCATGGAAAACAGGCAGTGTTCCACCGTGCCATAGATGTCTGCGAAGACATTATCTGTGAGGTAAAGAAACTTGAAAAGCTTGGAATAGACAGAGTTCTCACAAGCGGGGGCAGACCAAGTTCCATTGAGGGCGCAGATAT
>JAUNDK010000037.1 GCA_030526115.1 Clostridia bacterium | reverse complement strand
TTTCTCCGCTGGAACGACCTCTCCAGAAATTACCGCCACCTACAACGCTGGCAACCTGAACACCGTTCTCAACAAGAGTTTTTACAGGAGCAACAATTTTTGCAGCTGTGTCAAAATCTATACCCTGTCCTGCCGCACCGGCAAGAGATTCTCCGCTCAACTTGAGAAGAACTCTTTTATACTTAGGAGTCAATGTATTCACTCACCTTTCTCACATAATGTTAAAAATATACTGCTAACATTTTACATTATTTTATGCAAGTTGTAAAGATGCAAAAAGTCCCGGGCACCAAATTCCCGGGACTTAAATGCGTTGTTGTAAATTAGAAATGTTGTAAGTAAATTAGTAAGGTGTTGTAAATGTGTAATTTATAAGGTCCAATTACTTAACCATGTTTGCGATTTCCTCAGCAAAGTTGTCCTGTCTCTTCTCGAGGCCTTCGCCCTTCTCGAAACGAACAAACTGAGAAACCTTCATTGTACCGTTAACGGACTTAGCGCACTCGTCAACGTACTTCTTAACTGTGAGGCTGCCATCCTTAACGAATGCCATGTCTACGAGGCAGTTGTTCTCATAGAACTTGCCGAGCTTACCGGCAACAATCTTCTCGAGAACAGCCTGTGGCTTGTTAGCCATCTTAGGATCTGCTGCCATGATTGCGAGCTGAATCTCCTTCTCCTTCTCGAGAGCGTCTGCAGGAACAGAAGCCTCATCGAGGTAAGTTGGGTTCATAGCTGCAACCTGCATAGCTACGTCCTTACCGCAGGAAGCGATAACTTCGGAGCCGGAAGCGTTCTCATCAGCATCAAACTTAACGAGAACACCGATTGTGCCGCCAGCGTGAACATAAGCTGCGCAATCGCCCTCAACTCTCTCGAAACGACGAACCTTGATGTTCTCGCCGATAACGAGGATAGCCTCCTTGAGCTTAGCGTCGATTGTCTCGCCGTCTGCAGCTGTGCAAGCGAGGAGAGCATCAACATCAGCAGGATTCTGAGCGATAACAACATCAGCGCAAGCCTCTACGAAAGCCTTGAACATATCGTTCTTAGCAACGAAGTCTGTCTCAGCGTTAACTTCGATAACTACGCCTACCTTGCCTTCAACCTTAGCGTATGCAACGCCTTCAGCTGCAACTCTGGAAGCCTTCTTCTCCTGAGCAGCAAGGCCCTTCTTACGGAGGATCTCTACTGCTTCGTCCATATTGCCGTTAGCATCGTTAAGAGCCTTCTTGCAGTCCATCATACCGCAGCCTGTCTTAGCTCTGAGCTCTGCAACATCTTTAGCTGTAAAATTCATTTTACTATACTTCCTTCCTGTGAAATTCTTATAAAGCTGAAATTATTCAGCAGCTTCCTCTGTCTCTGCCTCTGCTGTATCGTTAGCAGCTGCACCCATCTGACCCTCACGGCCCTCGATGATAGCATCAGCCATAGCACCTGCGATGAGCTTAACAGCACGGATAGCATCGTCGTTACCAGGGATTACATAGTCGATTTCATCAGGATCGCAGTTTGTATCAACAATAGCAACGATCGGGATACCGAGCTTGTGAGCCTCAGAAACAGCGATCTTCTCTTTTCTTGGGTCAACAATGAAGAGTGCGCCAGGCATATCCTTCATGTCCTTGATACCGCCGAGGAACTTCTCGAGCTTCTCAATTTCGAGGTTAAGCTTAGCAACTTCCTTCTTTGGAAGGAGATCGAATGTTCCGTCCTCAGCCATCTTCTGGAGCTGGTTGAGACGAGCAATTCTTGTACGGATTGTTGTGTAGTTTGTGAGCATACCACCGAGCCATCTTGCATTTACGAAGTAAGCGCCAGCTCTGATAGCCTCTTCCTTAACGGACTCCTGAGCCTGCTTCTTTGTACCAACAAAGAGAACGCTCTTGCCCTCTGTGGAAATCTCACGAACGAAGTTATAAGCCTCTTCGAGCTTCTTAACTGTCTTCTGGAGATCGATGATGTAAATACCATTTCTCTCTGTGAAAATGTACTCAGCCATTTTCGGGTTCCATCTTCTTGTCTGGTGACCGAAGTGAACACCGGCCTCAAGAAGCTGTTTCATTGAAACTACTGCCATGTTTGTTTCCTCCTAATACAAATTGGAATAAGATAATATTTTGTTAACCTCCACCGGGTCTGGCATATCGGGCAGCCCTGTGGGCCGTTTCCGAAAACACCGGTGTGTGAGTTACCCATAGATTTTAGCACAATGCATAGAAACTTGCAAGTTTTATTTGTAGTAATAACGAAGAAATTCTGCGCTTTTTACAAGCTTTGTTTATGCATTATGTTGATGTTCAATATGAACATGCAGAACTTAAGGGGAAAACAGTGTCCGCTTTCCCCTTTTTGTTACTTAAAGAACATTAAATGTTAAATCTTCGTCGGAAAGACGGATGATATCGCCGTCTTTGATTTCTGTTTCTCCGCTTACTTTCTCACCGTTTACAAAAGTTCCGTTTGTGGAATTGTTATCTGCAATAAAGAATTTACCGTCTCTTCTTGTAATGACCGCATGGAGACGGCTTACGGTTGAGTTTCCGTTTATCTGGAAATCTGACTGAGCAGAGCTCTTGCCGACTTTGAATTCATCTTTATCGATGACAACAGCCTCAGTTCCATGAGTAAGCTGTGCCTTCGGTGCAAAAAATTCAGGTGTCTGATTGAGTGCCATGGTTTTCTCATCACCGAACTCATCGTAAGCATCTTCGATAACCGGAATCTCCGGTACAGACTCTGTGACATCCGGCATTACGAGCTCGGGACCCGAAATTGCCTCTTCGGGAACATCGAAAACAGCTGAGCTTAAATCGCCCTCATATACAGGAACAACATCGAGTGAATCCTGAATGGTAGCCTCAAAAGCAGTGTCATCCTGAACAGGCATATTGAATACCGGCTCTTCGAATCCATTCGATATTTCCTCAACTTGTGGTGTATCCATTATGGTTTTCTCAAATGCTGAGCCATCCTCAACCGGTGATTCAACTACCGGGTTTTCGAACACCGGCTCTTCGAACGAATTTGGAATCTCCATTGTACCCGGCATTTCTCTTATTGTTTCCTCAGTTGAAAACCCGGGTTCAACTGTCGGATGTTCGAATACGGGCTCTTCCATAACAGGTGCGTTCTGAACAGGAGGCTGATACTGAGTATTATTCTGAACCGGGGGATGATACTGAACATTCTGCTGAGTACCATAGTTCATTCCCGGAACGACTCCGCCTCTTTCGGCGAGTGTGAGCTTTGACTTTGCCTTGCCTGTAAGCACAAGAGCAATTACTGTAAGCACGACGTTATAGAGCTTTATAAGATTTGCAATCCATCCGAAAGGAATAATGCTGTAAAGAAGTGTGTATATATAGCTGCTGCTACCTCCGATATATTCTCTGGAAAGAGATGCAAGTTCGGATGCAATTTCATTTACATACATGGAAAGCATTGAAGCTGCAAAGATGGAAAACAGCAGGCTTATTACAGAAAATACAAGACCGATAGACTTGAAGACTATAAGAGCTCCTGAAATTTTTCCGTCGTAAGCACCTATTTTTGCTACTTTCTGAGCAGAAGTGAGAGACTTTACAACAAGAACCTGAGTATAGATGTAAAGTCCGATTATAACCATGATAATGAACCATGATATAAAAGTCGCAGCTACCGAAGCACCATCAACTCCGGAACCTGATGCCTTGGTTGCCTGGACAAGGGCTACAATCATTACTGCAAGTACCGCAACCCAGACAAGACCGAGAAGTATTCTTCCGACAAGTCCCAGAATCTGCATAACCTTTATGCAGGTGAAACCTGATGTTTTTACATATCCGTCCTTTGGAGAACGACATGATGACCATATAAGGAAAAGTCCCATTACCATTACACCTGAGACCAGAAGTGTGAGTACAGCGCTGACAATATTGGATATTATGCTTGAAGTTGAATAAAAAGCAATATCATATTTGGCGTTATAGCTTATCTGTCTGACAACGGAGATAATATTTGTCACGAATGTGTATAACACCGGAATTGCAGACATGATAGCAAACACCAATGTAAGAGCACTGCCTCCGATCTGTCTGAGAACAGCTACTGCCGGTGTTGCAGGTGCCGGACCCTTCATCATGGGCTGGGCATTAACCGGTCTGCGAGCCTGTGAATTCACAGGAGGTACCTGAGTCTGATAATTCTGTGGAGCTGCCCCGCATACATGATTTACACCGGGCTTTATCTCCTGACCGCATTTTGGACAAAACATAGTAAAAAATCCTTCCTTCCACAATTATATATTTAATGATATACACCGACTATATTGAGATCATCATCCAGAATGACAAGATCCGCACGCTTGCCTTTCTCAATACTTCCGACGATATCATCACAACCTACCTGTCTGGCAGGATTGATTGTCATAGCTTTTACAGCTTTTTCAAGAGGAATTCCCCAGCTGACAAGGTTGATGAGTTCCTCATGAAGATTCGAGATTGAACCTGCGATAGTGCCATCTTCAAGCTCACATCTTCCCTCTCTGATTCTGACAGGAAGTTTGCCGAGTTCCCCTTCTGTTCCCTCAGGCATACCGCTTAACATTAATGCATCGCTGATTACACAGATTCTGTCTCCCATTAAATTGAACACAGTCTTTACAACAGAAGGATGCACGTGCTTTCCGTCACAGATAAGTTCGGCATATACTCTCTCATCTTCAAAAACCGCTCCGACAACACCCGGCTCACGATGATTGAAACCTGTCATGGCATTGAACAGATGAGTTGCATGTGTTATACCGGCATCAAATGAAGCTTTCGCCGTATCATAATCAGTACTTGTGTGAGCAATGGAAAGCGTTGCAAGTTCCTTTGCTTCACACACGAATTTCATATTCTCATCTTCTTCAGGTGCGATATCAACAAGCTTTACTATACCATCATATTCCTTCTGCAATGATTTGAAAAGGTCTATATCGGGTTTTATTACAAATTTCTCATTCTGTGCGCCTTTTTTTGCAGGTGAAATAAACGGACCTTCCATGTTTACACCGAGTATAGCCGCACCGTCAGGTGGATTATCCATGCAGTCTTTTGCCACCGCAAGGGCGTTCTTAATGGTATCTACATCAACTGTCATTGTTGTTGGGCAGAAAGATGTGATTCCGTTTGAAAGGAGATATTCTGCCATTTCTGATAGAGACTCCCTTGTGCCATCGCAGGTGTCTCTTCCGACAGAACCGTGAATGTGAATATCTATAAAACCGGGAACAATTGTAAAACCATCACAGTCTACAACAAGTTCGTCGTCGCTATAAGCAAGATTTTCACAGACATTCACAATTTTTTTATCGTCGCTTATCTCGATTCCACCCTTGAAAAATTTAAAGTCGGAACCGAGTATTTTTGCATTTATCAGTTTCATTTTGCGTTATCCTCATCAGGAGCGAAATCTACCATGCCTGTGGCAACAACAGCAGAAGCCACAACTATATTAAGTGGCATGCCTATTGTCAGCCTTCTGCCGGTAAGCACACATTTCTGAGTGATTACTCCGTCATATACAAATTTATTGTTTGTGAAAAGACCGCAGTCCACATAACCTTCCACATTATTGGAAAGCCTTACAAAAACACCGTTCTTTGTAACACCGCTTATTATTCCTGTGAACTTCTCGCCTATATGCTGTTTCATATACTCTGCCATATAACAGTCTTCGGCATCACGTTCGGCATTTACGGCACGAACCTCGTTATTGGAAGAGCTTGTGGCGGATCTGTCCGCAAAGGCAGCGTAACGTTTTGTCATTGTAATGCTGTCTGTACCGCTTAACAAAGCTGACATTATACGATGAATTGAGGTATCGGGATAACGTCTGATAGGTGAAGTAAAGTGGGAATAATCCCTGAGAGCAAGTCCGAAGTGACCGAGTGGCTCTGTGGCATACTTTGCCTTTTCCATTGTTCTCAGTAATCTCTGAGAAACAAGAACCTCGTTCGGCTCTCCCTTTACCCTGTCAAGTATTGCGGAGAAATCCTTAGTGGACGGGGTTTCGTTGTTAAGCTCTTTGCATGGGATATTCAGCGCTGTGAGTAGTGAGATTAAGTCTCTGATTCTCTGCGGCTCCGGATGCTCATGAATTCTGTAAAGGAAAGGAATCTGATTATCCCTTGAGAACCTTGCCGCAGCAATGTTTGCGGTAATCATGAGCTGTTCAATCATCTGCTCAGCTTCGCCGGATTCTCTCGGGAGAACATCTATGCACTTACCCTCGTCATCAAGAACAAACTTTAACTCTCCGCTGTCGAGGTCCATAGTACCCCTTGCGGCTGCAGCCTTTTTGAGAACTGCGGCAAGAAAACGGGCATTGTTAAGCCCATCCATAACAGGAGCATACTTCTCTTTTATTTCATCCGAAGCTGTTCCGTTAAAAATTTCGTTTACCTCTGAGTAAACACCACGAACCTTTGAATTGATTATTGTCTTTCTGAACTTATAGCGGATAATCTTACCGTTTTCATCAAGATCTACAAGAGCCGAGAATGTAAGCTTATCTGTACCTGCATTGAGAGAACATACTCCGTTAGAGATACACTCAGGAAGCATAGGGATTACTCTGTCTGCAAAATATACGCTGGTGCCACGCTTGAATGCTTCTTCATCGGTGAGGCTTCCCTCTCTTACATAATGGGATACATCGGCAATGTGAACACCCAGACGGAAGCCGTTCTCAGTTTTCTCACAGGAAATGGCATCGTCAAGATCCTTTGCATCGGCACCGTCTATGGTAAAGATTGCCTCATTTCTTAAATCAAGACGCTTTGAAATCTCTTCGTCTGTGATTTTCTCTGCGGCTATCATCTCTGCTTCTTTGAGAACCTCATCAGGGAAAACAGATGGAATGCCGTGTTTCTCAATTACCGCATCGGCACATACCTTTGCGCTGTCGCCTGAACCGAACACTTTGATAACCTGAGCGTAAGACCAGTCTCCTCTGTAATCCTGAATAAGTCTGACAAGAACCTTATCACCGTTCTTTGCTCCGTTCAGATGAGTTGGGCTGATATACGGGCGGTATCTGATGGATGTATCCGGAATGAGTTCTATGCCGTCCTCTGTCTCGTTGATTGTTCCTGTTATATTGGATTTTCCTTTCTCAAGTACCTTTGATACTCTTCCGGAATAGCCCTTATCGTCTTTGCGTATGCCTGTAACCATTACCTTGTCACCGACAAGGCAGCCGTTGAGCAGTGCGCCCGGGATGAATATATCCTCGCCACCGCTTACAGGTCTTGCAAAACCGAAACCTGCGGAAAGTGAAACTATCTCACACTCTGCCTGACGCTGTTCTGTATTGAGTTTTACGGCATGATTCTCCACTGTAACAAAACCGTTCTCCTCAAGAGATTTGAGTGCCAGATAAAAGCTTTCTTTCTCCTTAAGACCTGACTTGCGCATGAGTTCCCTTGAAGCAAATATATGCTCTCTGTCCTTTCGGAGAACAGACATGATTTTGCTCTCAAAGTAGTTGAACTCTGTCTTTTTTATATTTACATGCTTTACAGATGCTTTTCTTCCCTTGCGATACGGCTTCTGCTTCGGTTTTTTGAAATTAAGTTTTCTTGCCATAAAAACACCCCCTCTTTCAAATTATATTTTTTCTTATAAACTCTTTATTATATCTCTGTAAATATTGCCTCTTACCTCGAAGCTTGCGTACATATCAAAACCTGTACATGCCGGGCAAAGGGATACTATATCACCCTTTGAAGCTTTCTCTCTTGCGGCATTTACCGCGTCCTGCATATTATAGCACATGATAATTTCAGGGTTGCCCTCTTTGTATGACTTTGCATTTCTTACAGCTGCATCGATTTTATCAGCGGCAGGATCCTTAAAGCCCTCAAGCTTATGCTCAGGCTTTACGAGAATAAGTGTCTTTACCTTATTGCAGATGACCTCTCCGAGTTCATCGAATGGAATCTTCTTATCGGCACCGCCGGCAATGATGATTATTTTCTCATCATATACGGAGAGTGTACCTGACATGGCTCTTGATGGGCTTGTTGCTATGGAATCGTTGTAATATTTTACTCCGTCAATCTCACGGACAAACTCCATTCTGTGGGCAACACCTGTGAAATTCTTTGCTACATCTACAATATTTTCGGCGGAGACATCTCCCCATACTGCACTGATGGCGGCAAGATAATTCTCCACATTATGATTACCCGGAAGACTGATGTCTGCTGTATCCATGAGATACTCACCGTTTACATAGACTTTGCCGTCCTTTGCATACGCGCCCTTCTTCGGCTCTGATTTTCTTGAGAAGAGATAGAGGTCGCCCCTTACCTCAGGAACAAATGAAGCTGTAATCTCATTATCGAGGTTAAGAACTGTCTTTGTAAATGCATTCTGGTGGAGGAAAATGTTCTTCTTTGCATCAACATATTCCTGCATATCCTTGTGAACATCGAGATGATTTGGTGAGAGATTTGTTACAACCGCAACATCAGGGCTTCTTCTCATGGAGATGAGCTGGAAGCTGGAAAGTTCTACGACTGCAACGTCGTCCTCAGCAATTTCGTTGATGTCAGGAAGAAGCGGACGACCAATGTTACCACCAAGATGAACCTTTTTGCCCTGCTTCTTTAAGAATTCGGCAATGATTGAAGTTGTTGTTGTCTTACCATCAGAGCCTGTTACCGCATAGATTTTGCATGGGCAGAGATCAAAGAAAACCTCCATCTCACTTGTTACGGCAACACCGTTCTCCCTCGCCTTATTCAGTTCAGGAAGATAATATGGCATGCCCGGTGCTCTGAAAAGAATATCCTCTGTAATATTCTCGAGGTAATTGTCACCAGTTATCATCTCTACACCGAGGGAAGCGAGTTTCTCTCCGTTCTCCCCGAGGTCTGTCTTTTTATCTCTTGCGGTTACTATTGCGCCGTACTTGAGGAAAAGCTCAATAACAGGCATGTTTGTTCTTGCTATACCGCAGAATGTTACTTTCTTTCCTTTTAATGAATTCAGAAATTTTTCTTTATCCATAATATATCCTCCTCTTATTTATGCATATCGGAATATGCGCTGTATAAGTTGTGGTAGATTCCGTTTTTCTCCATCAGCTCCTGATGAGTACCCTGCTCTACTATTCCGCTCTCTGTGAGAACAAGAATTTTTGTGGCATTTCTGATGGTGGTTAATCTGTGGGCGATTGTGAATGTTGTTCTTCCTTTTGCGAGTTTTTCCAGGGACTCCTGAACTATTCTCTCGCTCTCGTTATCAAGAGCGGATGTAGCTTCATCAAGAATAAGTATAGGCGGATTCTTGAGGAATACTCTTGCAATGGAAATTCTCTGTTTCTGACCGCCTGAAAGCTTTACTCCTCTCTCACCTACATAAGTATCGTAACCATCCTGAAGCTCTGTAATAAAGTCATGAGCACCTGCCTGTTTTGCAGCCTTTATGACCTCTTCTCTGGAAGCTCCCGGCTTACCATACTGTATATTCTCAAATACTGTTCCGCTGAAAAGATAAACATCCTGCTGAACGAATCCGATGTGATTTCTTAAAGATTTTGTTGTAACATCTCTGATATCCTTGCCGTCAATAGTTATTTTACCCTCTGTAACATCGTAAAATCTTGGAATAAGATTACAGAGAGTTGTCTTACCGCCACCTGAAGGACCGACAAGAGCAACGTTCTCACCTGCTTTGACATCTATATTGATATCTGCGAGAACTGACTTTTCGTCATCAGAGTAAACAAAGTGAACATCGTCAAACTTTATATCACCCTTGACTTCACCTATTTCCTTTGCATTTGGCGCATCCTTGATTTCCGGCTCGGCATCTATTACCTCAAAGAAACGGTCAATACCTGTCATACCACGCTGGAACTGTTCTGTAAACTGGATTATACGGTGTACAGACTCAATAAGTGTGCTTACATAGAGAAGATAAGCAACCAGATCCGCCGGAGAAATTGTACCGTGCATTACATAAACCGCACCAACAACTACCATGAGGATATACATGATTCCGTCAAAGAATTTGGATGTGGAATCAAGCCAGCCCATAATGAAATAGAACTCACGCTTGAGAGAGAAGAACTGAGAGTTACCATCAGCAAACTTTTTACGCTCGATATCCTCGTTTGCAAAGCTCTTAACAACTCTTATGCCGAGCATACTGTCCTCAACCTGTGAGTTAACCTCACCTATCTGGCGGCGCTGGCGCATCTGCTGTGAACGAAGCTTGCGGTTGAAAATGAAAAGGAACACAAGCATAATCGGAATAACCGCAAACATGATGAGAGTAAGACTTACACTTATTCCGCTGAGAATAACAAAAGTTCCGATAATCTTGATAAGTGCTATGAAATATTCTTCGGGACAATGGTGCGCAAACTCAGTTACATCAAAAAGATCGGTTGTGATTCTTGCCATTATCTGACCGACTTTTGTGTTCGCAAAATAACTGAAAGACAGCTCCTGAAGATGGTCAAACAAATCGTGACGCATGTCTGTCTCAATCTTTGCACCCATAATGTGACCTATGGACGCCATGAAGAAAGTGGCCGCCGCATCAACAAGTTTCAGAAAAGCGTATAAGCCTCCAAGACGAAATATATATGTGAGTGTAAGGCCGGCAAGATCATTCATACCCTTGCTTGTAATAGCACGAACTATCATTGGAAGCACAAGAGCACAGGCAGTTGTCAGTCCCGCACAGAACAAATCGAATATTAAAATCCACACATATTTTTTGTAATATGGAAGAAATCTTCTGAGATTTCCGTTTTTCTTCTGCTGCATTTTTCCTACTCCTTGAAAATATACATAAAAATTCAACTTATATTAAACCACAATAATGCTTTTTTATCAAGAAAAAACTGCGGTCGGGATAATCCGGCCGCAGTCTCGATATATTATTCAATTCTTTTTCCGCACTTTTTGCAGTATTCGTTATGATTTTTCATAATATAGGCTCCGCAATGAGGACATCTGAGAAAGATATATCCTATAAGCACAAGAGCTATAAGCAGAACTCCTATTAAAGCAAAAAGCAGATACTGATACTCAGGTGCAAAAAACATTGCACCGAGAATCATAATGATTATGAGCACATAATCTATATATGTGAGAAATTTTCCTATTCTGATTTTCATAATTATAAATTTCTGTAACGCTTAATCTGTCTCATTCTTTTTTTACGTCTGTTGTAAGCCACAACAATTACTATATAGAGTATGACGACAATTAACAGTGCTGCACCTACAAGAATAAACAATGGGCTTGAAACAACCTTTTTGCCTGTTTCGATTGTCTGGATAACCTCACTTCTCTCGATGGATTCTCCTGCAACGAGATCAACTGTGGCAATTCTGTCACCCGCATATGTGAATGTGGCAGAACCTATTCGGTCGCCCTTCTTAACAGGAGCCTGAACTTTTTCGGGAAGCTCAACTTCGGTGAGAATACTGGAGGCTTCAACATCATCAGGAAGGAGCGCGGATACATTATCACCCGCAACAACCTGAAGTTTATCGGCATTCCATGCATACTCAAGACTTACTTCTCCGAGAAGATCTCCTGCTTCGGCAACATTCTTCAGAGAGAGATTTACAAAGGCCCAGCGGAAAAGCTCAGCGGCATCTATCATCTCACCATGATAATCTATTTCTTCACCTGTGGAGTCTACCATTGGAGACCCGAGGCATATTGCTACGTAGGAATAGCCCTCATATGTTGCGGAGGCCGCAATACAGTAGCCTGATTCATTCAGAGAACCTGTTTTGATTCCGTTACAGTATGAATAATAGTACTCATAGTCATCATCAAGCTTTGACATCATCTTGTTGGTGGATGATACATATCTCTCTTCGTCGCAGATATTTGTCTCAGGAATGAAATACTCTGTGCTTCCGGTAATTTCTGTGAAATATGGAAGAGTTGTTGCATATTTGACTATTTTTGCAACGTCTCTTGCTGTGGAATAATGATTTGGATCATAAAGTCCGTGAGGGTTGGTGAAATGAGTATCCATGCAACCAAGTTCTCTTGCCTTGGCATTCATAAGACTTACAAAATATGTGCTGTAAGCCGATACAGCTCTGCTGCCTTCGGTTTCGTTTTCCTCATATTCCTTGTCGAACTCAAACTCATCATCGTAGTCATTAACCGCAACGGGATTGGGAATATCCTTTGCCTCAGTTTCAATATATTCTTCATCGCCGGAATTTTCAGCATCGGCTGAACTCTGAGCGGCGTCAACCTTTGCCTGTGCCTGGCGACGTGCGGAAATCTCTTCTTTATGTTCGTCAACATAAATCGCAAGAGTAAGGGCGGCATCGTTACCCGATGGAATCATCATAAGATTAAGAAGCTGTAAGCCTGTAAATTCTTCACCTACATAAATACCTGCAAGTGATGAACCTGTTCCCTCGAGCTCTTCTTCAACTTTGGAACTTACGGTAATCTTTGTGTTCTCGATGTCCGGAATATTCTCGTAAGCTACAATATAGGTCATAATCTTTGTGAGGGATGCGATTGCCCGCTGTTCATCCGGATTGAGTGCATAAACACACTCATTGTTATCAAGACTGAACATATATATAGATTTGCAGTGAGCATCGAAATCATACACAAAACCCTCAGCAGATGCCGGTATGACTGTCATGGAAAAAACAAGGCATATAGCCATTAACAGTGATAGCAGTGTTTTAAATACTTTCATATATACTGACCTTTCGGATAAATTTTCATTTATAGTAGTATAGCAAGTTCAGGATAAAAATAAAAGCTGTCTATTTGAATTTTTTGTTAAATCACGCATAAAAAGTAGCCGTGCAGATATGAATCTGCACCAGCTACCGGGGAATTACTTTAATACTCTGAATTCATTAACCTCTGTCACAGTCGGAATGGAAGGTGATGCGCCTTTTCTTGTACACTCAAGGGCTGAGGCATAAATTGCAGTTGTGAGAGCTTCATTCACACTTTTCTCTGACATAAGTTCCGAGACAAAAAAGCCTGTGAATGTATCTCCGGCTCCTGTGGTATCCACAGGGTTTACCTTAATGCCATTCTGCATGAAACTTTCCTTTCCATCGGAATAACAGGCTCCTTTACTGCCAAGAGTTACAACTATCCCTGAGTTATATTTCTGTGCAAGTATCTCTGCATAAGGGAGTGGATTTTCTATGTCAAAATCATCTCCAAGCAAAGCGGAAGCCTCAATTTCGTTCATCATCAGAATGTCTGCAAGTTCTAACGGATAAGTAAAAAGGGCATCGTCAATCGGAGAAGGGTTGAGAACAATCTTCATCCCTTTTTCGTGGGCTTTCTCCATTATATATGCCATACAGGAAATCTCATTCTGAAGAACAATATAATCTCCATTGGAAAAATCGGCAAGTACAGCATCTACATAAGCCTCATCAATTATTCTGTTTGCACCGCCGAAAAGAATTATACAGTTATCGCCTTCTGCATTATTCTGAATAATGGCATGGCCTGTTTTTACATCGTTGCTTACTGCAACTTTGGAAACATCAGCACCATAGGATTTCAGCGCATCTGTGAGAAAAATTCCCTCCTCACCTATTCTGCCTGCCATGTAGGTTTCAGCACCTGCTCGTGCGAGGGCGGTGCACTGGTTAAGTCCCTTACCACCGGCAAAAACATCAAGCTTTGAGGAGGAGATTGTCTCCCCTCTTCTGACAAAATCCTGAACCGAATAGGTATAGTCTATATTAAGTGAACCGAAACAAAGAACTTTAGACATGGCTTACTTTCTGCCGTACATACGGCTTTCCTCCTCTAAATGTTCTATAATATCAGAGATCTTCATGGCAATATTGTACGGAGTAACCACCGCCTTGAGCTTTGTTACGGGAATTCCCGCTTTTCTGTATTCCGCAAGAAATGCATCAAGCTCTTTATCGGCAAGACCCGAAAATATAATCATATCCGGCATAATGTAAAGCGGAGGAAGTTTGATTTCCTGTACGGTTTTATCTCCTGAAAGAACAGCACCGAGAGTTTTACCGAGGTCTTTCTCATTAAACTCCATAATCTGCTGATTAAGACCTCTGCAGATTTTCTCTATTCTTTCTTTTTTTGTTTCATCGTTAATGTGAAGAAGTATCATTTTCTCACCTTATCAGCAGTAATATCTGAGAGCCTCTGCACAGCCGTCATAGTTATTTGTTGTTACGAGAACATCGGCAATGCCCCTGATGTTATCGTTGGCATTTGCCATGGCAACAGCAAGACCTGACTTTGTGAGAACATCATAATCATTATCGGCATCGCCTACACTGATAACTTCGTCCATGGTGATTCCGAGATACTCGGCAAGCTTCTGAACACCTACACCCTTTGTTACACCCTTTACAGAACACTCAACTGAAGTTTTCTCTGAGAATACTGTCTCAATATCAAGACCTGAGAGTTCTTCCTTTGTGATTACTCTCTCATCGTGAGTTCTGTGATAAAGATTAATCTTATAAATCGGCTCCTCTGTTGTCATGAAGAACTCATGGATATCATCAACAGGTGTGGCAATTCTATCATAACTTTCCTGATATACTGTCATTCCGTAACGGGAGATATCTACAAGCTTATCTGCCTGAACAACAGACTTTGTTGCTGTAAGAAGCTGAATCATGATGTCCTTATCTTTAACAACTTCAAAAATCTTCTCTGCCACAGACTTGTCAAATGCGGCGGAATAGATTACTTTATTCTCCTTACGGTCAAGAACATGAGCACCGCTGTATGATACTACATAACGTAAATCCGGAAGAATTTCATATGTTTCTCTGAGTTCTGCCTGACCTCTGCCTGTAGAAAGAGCAATATTCTTTCCCTCTGCAATAGCATTCTCTATGGCAGCCTTTGTTTTCTTTGTGATAATCTTCTTTGAGTTGAGGAGAGTTCCGTCTACATCGTATGTGATGAGATTATATTTACCCGGCTCGAGAGGTTTTCTTCTGAGACGTGCCTTAAGAGCCTTGGTCTTTATACCCTGTGCCTCAAACATTACCTCATGCTCTGACTGAATATTACCTGTATTCTCGAGGGAATTAAGATCTCTTGTCTCGGCGTAAATCTCAAAACCGGCTTCCTTGAAATATCTTAAAGAAGAGAGATAAAGGAGATCATCATCGGTTTTAAACCAGATTTCACCGTCATCAGCTAAAATCTTCTTGTATGTGTTAAGCTGAAGTGTATGTGTAAGTCTGCGTTTATGGCAACGCTGTTTATTCCATGGGTTACAGAAATTGATATAAATTCTGTCGATTTTTTCATTTTCGTCGATAATCTCTGTGAGCTTTTCGATATTGTAGGAAAGAAGTGCAACATTGTCCACTCTCTCCTCTCCGAAACGCTCTGAGATATTTCTTCTCGCAACGCCTAAAATATCGTAGCTGATATCTACACCGATATAGTTAATATCCTTATTGCGGTAAGCAAGCTCAGCAAGGAAGGTACACTTTCCACAGCCTAAGTCAAGGTGTATAGGCTGTTTCTTTGGGAAAAATCCTTCCCAGTTGCCTTTCTGATTAAGTGGTTCATCTACAAAATAGTGACATGCGGCAAGCTCAGGCTTTGCCCATTTCTTTGTTCTAATTCTCATAAAAATAGTCCTTTTCTGAATATTCAATCTATATTACAATATAGTAAGAATTAATACAAGAAGAAATTGCACAATACAGGGAAATCTTGAAAATATGTGTACTTAGTGATAAAATCTGCTCAGAGAGGTGATTTTTATGATTAATGCCGCACTTGCAATGGAAGGCGGAGCTTTAAGGGGTATGTTTACCGCAGGAGTGGTGGATGTGCTTATGGAAAATGATATTTATCTGGAGTACACCAGCGGAATTTCCGCAGGGTCTCTTGCAGGACTTGATTATGTATCAAAGCAGCCGGGAAGAACTGCTGAAGTAAACCTCAAACACATAAACGACAAAGAATACTGTGGATTATACAGCCTTGTAAAACACAGAATGATCTTTAATTTTGATTATCTTTTCGGTGATATAAGCCATAATCTGATTCCGTTTGATTACGATGAATTTGAGAATAATGAGATGAGATTCAGCTGTGCTGCAACAAATGTCAGAACTGGAGAGGCTGTTTTCTTTGAAAAAGGCAGATGCACTGATATTTACAGTGGTGCAAGAGCAAGCTCAAGTCTTGCGCTGTTTTCCAGGATGGTTGAAATTGACGGTGAAAAGTATCTCGACGGTGGATACAGTATGCCTATTCCATATCAGAAATGTTTTGATGAGGGATACGACAAGGTCATCATTATAACCACAAGACCAAAAGGGTACCGAAAACTTCCCGTTGCGGGAAGAATGAAACGTGCCTACATGAGTGTATATCGCAATTATCCCGAACTTGTTAAAGCTCTTATCAATACCCCAAGAGTTTACAATGCGCAGATGCGTGAAATAGAGAAACTTGAAGCTGCCGGTAAAGTTCTGGTTATTCGCCCCGAAAAACCTATTGATTTAGGAAGCGTTGAGAGAGATGTGGATAAACTTGATAAGCTCACAAAAGAAGGCATTCGTGTGGGCAGAAAAAATCTTGAAAGAATAAAAGAATATCTCTGCATATGAAAAAGAGTCTGCTCGAAATTCGGGCAGACTCAATTTTTTATATTAAGTTATCAGCACTCGCTTACCTTACCGAATACTTCCTTAACCTTGTCAAGAACAGCAACTATAACCTTATCCATATCATAGTACTTATACTCACCGAGACGGCCACCGAAGATAACTTTATCCTCTTTGTCTGCAAGTTCCTTATACTTTGCATAAAGGGCACCGTTCTTTTCATCATTAACAGGATAGTATGGCTCATCTCCCGGCTTCCACTCCGCGGAATATTCCTTGGAGATGATAGTTGTTGGCTGTGTGCCGAATTCGAAGTGTTTATGCTCGATGATTCTTGTCCATGGGTGATCCTTATCGTTGTAGTTAACAACAGCATTACCCTGGAAGTTGTCTGTGTCAAGCTCCTCTGTCTCGAATCTTACGGAACGATACTCGAGGTTGCCGTAGCAGTAATCAAAGTAAGCATCAACAGCACCGGTATATACTACTGTGTCAGCGAGCTCATCGTAAGCAGACTTGTCAGCAAGATAATCAACGCCGAGCTTAACCTCGATGCCTTCAAGCATTTTCTCTACCATCTGAGTGTAACCACCCATAGGAATACCCTGATAGAGGTCGTTGAAATAGTTGTTATCGTATGTAAATCTTACAGGGAGACGCTTGATGATGAACGGTGGGAGATCCTTACAGTCTCTGCCCCACTGCTTCTCTGTATAGCACTTTACGAGCTTCTCGTAGATATCACGTCCGACAAGAGAGATTGCCTGTTCTTCGAGGTTCTTTGGCTCGCCTGTAATCTCTTTCTTCTGCTCCTCGATGATAGCCTTTGCCTCAGCAGGAGTTGTGATGTTCCACATTCTGGAGAAAGTATTCATATTGAACGGCATATTGTAAAGCTCATCCTTATACTTTGCAACAGGAGAGTTTGTGTATCTGTTAAACTCTGCGAAACGCTGAACATAGTTCCATACCTCTTTATTGCTGGTGTGGAAGATGTGTGCGCCGTAAACATGGACATTGATACCCGAACGGTTCTCTGTATAAATATTACCTGCGATATGGTCCCTCTTATCGATAACGAGAACAGACTTGCCGTTCTTCTTTGCTTCGTATGCAAACACAGCGCCGTAAAGGCCTGCGCCTACTACTAAATAATCGTATTTAGCCATTATTATTCCCTTCTGCTGATAAAGCTATAATCAGACTTTTATCCGTTAGACTGATTTCTGAGATAATCTTCCCAGAATTCCCTGCCTGTAACCTTAGTGAACTCCGCTCTGTATGCAGCCTCTACCGATGCATGGTTTTTTCTGTAGTTACCCATAACTTTTCTGTATCTTGCAAGAAGACCAAAACAGCGCTTTCTGTTGATTTCTCTGAGATATGCTGTTTTATCGTGAGGGTTTACAGCAAGAAGTCGCTTTCTCATTACATTTTTACCCGGTACGTTAAACCAGTCAAATGCGATTACCATCGGATAGTTTCTGAGGAGAAAATTCGGCCAAATATGTCCGTTTAATGTACATACATACCAGAGCTTACCGATTATATTCAGCTTCTCGTAATCATATACTTCCTGATTTTCTATCTTTGCCTTTATGCTGTAAGATCCCGGGAATTCATTCATGGATCTGAATTTTTCATTCTTTGCGGAATGTTCCTTAAGACACTTCTCACCATTAAGATTATTAAGAAACTCCGGTCCCTTCATAAAGTCATCTATGGAATCAAGAAGCTGCTCACAGTTATCATATGAGAATCTTGTAAGCTCAACCCAGAACATTCTTCTTATTCTTGAATAGAAGTTTATCTCTGGAACCACACCTGAAATTGCCTGGAATGCAAGGCTGTTTCTGTGAACCTGATAAAGCTCCATCGCAGCATTGAATTTTCCCGCAAAACCTACATGCCAGATACATATACCGTCAAGAGTAATAAACTTTGCATTGTTTCTGAGAGAGAATTCAACGTCGTCACCTCTTACGAAGAGAGGAAGAGAAACACCGTTCTTTTCAATGATATGGGTCGGGATACAGCAGTACCACCATCCGGCATACATATTCGGTCTTTCAATTTTGCTCATCTCTTCGTTCTTTAAGAGATTCCTGACTTTATTCATATTCATACGCTCCTTTACAGGACTGTATGATCCGTCATCTGCATGTACATATCCTACATCTTCGTACTGAATATTTCTTGTGTCGTAATCGAACATCGCACCGCTTACAAATCTGTCATTGTGTTCCGGCTTTAATATTCTGAGAAGATAGAATGTTCTGAAAATCGCCTCACTCATGATAAGAACATCATCATCCATAAGAAGAACATGAGTAGGTTTATCTTCCAGTGCAAGTGACTCAAGCATACCCTTTGAGTATCCGCCGGAACCACCGACATTCGGATTTGGGATAAGTCTGATATTTGTTCCGTTTATCTCCTCAGGGCTGAGTGTTCTTCCGTTATCGACAACATTTACGAAGAGAGAATCCTTCATCTCATCTGAAGACAGAACCTTATCCTTAAGCATCTGAACATTCTTTTTGATATATTCCTCTTTTCTGAAGGTTGTTGTTGCAATTGAGATTCTTACTCTTCTGAGTTCTTCGTCTTCAACATCTGCACACCAGTAACCGGAATAAATTTCGAAAGAAGAAAATGCTGTAATTCTGAAAGCAACCAGATCGCTGTTTGTTCCGGGAACATTTATTACAATTTCTTCCTCTTCATTTGTGTTTACGGAAAGTTCTGCAAGAATTGATCTGTTTACATTTCTTGAGTTTCTGTAAAGGTCATAAAGCTCTATTGTTGCCTTACCCTTTACTTTCAGAACAAGTCTGAAGTTTTTTGCATATGTAAAGTTTTTCCACTTTCCGAGAGATAAAACATTTAAATATGCCCCAAAGTCGTATCCCTTGTTTTTGAGAAGAACATGGGAACCGTTCTCTGAATCAAATAAAATGGAATTTACTTTTTTTGAATTTGTTGAATGATATATAAGTTCCGGATATGCCTGAATGTTTATATCGACATCATGCGGGAACAATAAATTCTGAAGTTTTACTGTTTTCATTATCTTATCTTTCTTTAGGAAATTCTACGTTTCTTCTTCTCTTCTGCCAAACGCTTTTCTACCGCTTTGAGTTCTCTCTCTCTGTCGGCATCTTCCTGACGCTGTCTTTCTTTAATCGCAGCAATCTTCTGGTCGTACTCGTTTGCGACAAGGTCTATATCTCCCTGCATAACAACATTACCGTGATCAAGCCAGATTGCCTTATCGCACATGGATTTTACCTGATCGATACTGTGGGAAACAAACAGAAGTGTAGTGCCGTTGTTAAGCATCTCGTTCATCTTGTTCATACACTTTTTGCTGAACAGAACATCGCCGACGGAAAGAACCTCGTCAACAATAAGTATATCCGGCTGAACTACTGTTGCAACAGAGAAACCGAGTCTTGACTGCATACCTGAGGAAAAATTCTGAACAGGAGAATCAAGAAAATCTCTCAATTCACTGAACTCTACTATTTCATCAAACTTTTCATCGATGAATTCTTTTGAATATCCCAGAATACAACCGTTAAGATAAATATTCTCTCTTGCTGTCAGTCTCGGATCGATTCCGGCTCCCAGCTCAATAAGTGACGCAATTGTTCCGTTCACCTTAACAGAACCCTTATATGGTTTAAGAATTCGGCTGATAACCTTGAGCAGTGTGGATTTACCACTGCCGTTTGTTCCGATAATTCCCCATGCCTCACCTTTTTTTATCTTAAGGTTAACGTTCTTCAGGGCAAGAAATTCCTGGAACATAAGCTCTCTTTTAATGAGCTTTACAAAGTATTCTTTAAGATTGTCAATGTGTTCAGTTGCTTTATTAAATCTGACAGTTACATCATTTACTATAACCGCACAGTCTTCATCTTTTATATTTTCATCGGGATTTATTGTGACAAGCCCCTGTTCAAGAAGCTCTTCAACCGAAGGAAGTTCAGAGCCATTTACATATTTTTCATTTTCTGACATGATAAACCTCCTTTTAGATATACAGGATAAACTTGTCCTGACTCTTTTTGAAAGTACTGATTCCTATTGCAAGCATGAGGAATGCATAGAAGAAACCGAGAACAAAATCAATTACGTGAACCTGAGCCCAGTAAGGAACTCCGGTTGAAAGAGTCGGAGCCCAAAGAAAATATCTTATCTGTTTCATATAGATATAGAACGGATTGAAGTGTTCAATAAACTTCGCAAGATATATCGCATACGGAGTTGCACCTGCGGCAATCTGAGCCTCACCGTTTTTATAGAACATATCAAGGCTGTAAAACATTGCGGATGCATACATAATTGCGGTCATACCCGCATTGTAAATATATCTGATGTCTCTGAAGAAAACATGAAGCTCGGCAAGAATGAGACCTGCTCCAACTGAGAAAATATATGCCTCAACAAATGGAATCAGAAAACCAAGATTCATAAACGAGAACAGAATTCTGTGGTTGATTATCGAATATACAAGCATAACAATAACCATTGCCCCAAGGCTGAAAAGAAAGTCTATCATTGTAGATGTTATTTTTGCGATAGTGAACATGAACTTTGATACATAGGTCTTCTTAAGAAGACCGGCATTATCTGTGATAGACCAAAGTGCCTTATCTGTTGCTCCGGCAATGAATTCAAACATTGTTCTGCCTGCAAGAAGGTACAGTGGGAAATACTCTACTCCATCCGAAAAAAGGAAAGAGAATACAACCGTCATGATTATCATAATCATGAGTGGATTAAGAATGCTCCAGAGATAGCCCAGAAAACTTCTTCTGTACTTTAACTTGATATCTCTTGTAACCAGCTGGACAAGAAGGTCCCAGAATTTAAATACTTCAAGAAAAGAACCTTCTTCAGGATTAATTCTATCAATCAGTTTTTTCATTGCTGCTCCTTGATATTACTCAAAACTGTGATTGTGTCTGAGTTTATTATATATTTTTGAGCCGGAAATTTTCTCCCAGCCTGATTTGTTGATATGCAAAGAATTCATCAGTCTGAAAATCTTGTACTGTTTTACCGCTTTGGCATAGGTTTCGGGAAGCAGAGTTCTGAATTCATTCATCATTTTTTCTGCCATGGATCTTCCCTTTTTCCTGTTCTTTTCAACGAGCAGAACTGTTGTAATATAACTAAGCAGAAGTCCCTGTGCTTTCATGCAGTAATAACTGCGCTGTGCATCACTTGCGAAATTACGATTTGAATATTCTGTTATAAGTCTTCTGAGAACAGTTTCAGTATGACCTATTCTTTTCAGCTGATTTGTATCCGACACACTCTGTGTTACATCTCCGATACGATAACAGTAGATAAACATATCAATAGGAACTATTCTTTCGGCAACACAGCACGGAACAGTAGCATACTCATGATCTTCATAGAAAACATGTTCAGAAAGCTGCATACAGTTCTTTTTATAAAAATTCGTGTTATATGTTATTCCGTGAAAAGTAAGACTTCTGTCAAAGCTCTTCCACTCGGACATAATCTCCTCAAAGGAATATGCTCTCTCAAATTCATGAGGATAGCTCATCCACTTTTTTGTTTCATCAGTTGAAATATCTATGGTGTAATGATGTGTCAGAACCACATCTGCCTCTGTATTCTCAAGTTTTGTAACAAAAGCTTTGAGGTTTTCCGTTACTACCCAGTCATCGGCATCTATAACTTTTACGAACTTTCCTTTTGCGGCTGCAAGACCTGTGTTGAGGGCACCGCCGTGACCTTTGTTTTCCTGTGATATCAGTCGGAATGAATCCGGATATTTTGAACAGAATTTTTCAGCTTCTTCAACCGTGTTATCTGTGGATCCATCGTTTACTACGATAACATCAAGCTTATCAAGCACATCGAAATCAAGAAAAGATGATAAAACCTTATCGAGAAATCTTGCATTGTTATATGATGGTATTACAAACGAAAGAACTTTTTCCATCAATTTATCCTCTTTCTGTATCGGAGTCTTCACATAAACTGCGAAGCTTCCCCAATTTATTCTTTCTAATCCCCCGTAATGTGGATTTAAGTGCATTGAACATCGAAATATCCGATGAATACATTTTTTTCTTTTTCAGACAATAATAGAATGCATATGCAGAAGCCAGTGGAAGTCCCATTATATACCTTGTGGTGGAACCTCTGTTTTCAAAAAACATCTCATCGAACCCCTGAAACCACTTGCTCTCCCCTTCACCCATTTTGGAGACCTCTGCAATTTCATATGGAACATAGATTATTTTCAGACCCGACTTTATACAGTCGGTAAGAAACCTGAATTCTTCTTCCGCTCCGTTACCTGTTCCGGAACCCATAAGCTCATCAAAACGAACCCCTGTTTTTATCAGAGACTGCTTTCTGAAAGAAATCTGCCAGGAGGCAACCCTCATAATTTTGGGGAATTTAAGTTCCTGAACACGATCGGAAAAAGATGGTTTTATACCTATCATCTTGAAAACTATAACATCCGCACCCGGATTTTCCTCATATGCTCTGATGATTTTTTCACTGTAATCAGAGGCAAAAATCTCATCATCATCACACAGAAGGCATATTTCCGCCGTACTTTTCTCAATTGCCATGTTGCGGCTTCTGGTGAGGCCTCTCTCGGTAACACAATAAACAGAAGCTGTTCCGTTTTCAGTCGCAAAAGAGTAAGCGGTATCCTCATCACACTGGTTGATAATCACACAGTCACCGGTAATATGAGAATCCGAAACAAGCTTTTTACTGTCTGAAAACATACATGATACAAGTATCTCAAGCTTCTTATTCATTATGCCATCCTCTCTCAAAAAGGCGCAATCCACCCATTGTTATTCGTATAATTTTATCTTATTTATGCTGTTATGTCAAGGAAAAGCAAACAGGCATTCCCTACGAGGAATGCCCATATAAAGTCAACAATTTTAGTAAAGATATTGCATAAAAACAGCAAAAGGAATAATCCCGCACCATAATACAAGTGAAAGCGGAACAAGAATTCTGAACTTCAGGTGTTTTGTTTTGTGATGACACGCAAACATTCCGAACATTCCGCCTATGGCTCCGCCGGCAAAACACCAGCTTATCAGAGTTTTCTCCTTTATTCTCCATCTGTCTT
>JAUNDK010000108.1 GCA_030526115.1 Clostridia bacterium | reverse complement strand
TCGACGCTTTCGCTTTTTTAATTTCCACAAGTAAAACTTGTGGTTGTTTATACAATTACAGGCTGTACCCGAATTGAGTACAGCCTGATTTTTATGTCTTTATGAAATTACTTGATTGGCTCAAGCTCATCAAAAGGAACAACCTGACCGAGTTCAGCGGACTTGAAGCAGAGCTCCATAACATGCATGACTCTTCTGATTTCCTCGTGCTTGACAATCTGCTCCTCTTCGCCGTCAATAGCCTTTACGAAGTTACGGTAGAACTCGTGAACATCTGACTTTGGTCTTGGGAGTGAATATGTATCGAGAGTTATTTCATCTCTTGGAGCCATTGTCTTTGTGATACCGGAAGCTGTCTCAACAGGAACAACATCCTTCTCGTTCCATGCCTTGAGCTTAGCAACCTGGCACTCCTCTCTCCAGTCCTGAATTACAGCGGAGCCTTTCTCGCACTGCAGGTAGAATCTTGGAAGTGGCAGGAAGTTGTATGTACCAACCTCAATGTAAATTCTGGAACCGTTTGAAATCTTGAGTACAATCTTGCAACCGTCGTCGCACTCTGTCTTTGTGTAGTTTGTTGTCTCACAGTAAACAGACTCGATTGGCTCTGGGAAAAGCTGAAGCATCTGGTCGATGAGGTGAACACCCCAGTCGAGGATCATTCCGCCGCCGTGTGCCTTCTCACATCTCCAGTCGGATGGAATACCGCGGGAACCGTGAATTCTTGACTCAATGTTGAGGAACTTTCCGATTTCTCCGCTCTCTTTGAGCTGCTTCATAGCGAGGAAGTCAACATCCCAGCGTCTGTTCTGATGAACAGTGAAAAGCTTTCCGTTAGCTCTTGCGGCATGAATCATCTTATCTACATTTTCAACGCTCATCTCAACAGGCTTTTCGCAGATAACATGCTTGCCTGCATTAAGGGACTTTACAACTGTCTCGAGGTGAACATCGTTAGGAATTGCAACTGTGATAATGTCTACGCTGTCATCAGCGAGAACATCGTCAAGTGAAGCATAAGCCTTGATTCCTCTGGATTCTGCGAGTTCGTTTCTCTCAGGCTTAATGTCATAAACACCTGCAAGATTAACTACATCAGACTTTAAAATCTGGTCAGCATGCCATCCGCCCTGACCGCCGTAACCGATAACAACCACATTTTTCTTCACAGTAATTTCCTCCCAATTAATGGAATATTTGTTAGTTTTGATTATATAAACAGATTTAAATTAAGTCAATAGAAAATGTGGAAAAAATATGGAAAATATGTGGTAAATGTATGGAAAATCGTATGAAAACCTAATTCATATAACATTTTTATAAACTCTAATAAAAAGATAACAGAAGGTTCTGAGCCTGCTGTTACATAGGATAATCACATATTATATCTGAATTCAATCAAGACCGATTACTTTTCTTACAGAGCTGTAACCCACACCGACACGATCTACTCCCATATTGACAAGTTCGCAGAGTCTCTCGTAAGTTCTGATTCCTCCGCTTCCCTTAACTTTGCACCTGTCGCCGACTGTATCAAGCATAAGCTTGACTGTTTCAGGTGCGGCACCGACACCGTTGTAACCTGTGAGAAAACCTGTGGATGTTTTTACATAGTCTGCCCCTGCCTCAACCGCACACTTACAGGCCTCGACAATCTGTTCCCTTGTGAGTGTGTCTGTCTCAAATATAACCTTGAGTTCTTTGCCGTACCTGTGTGCCGCATCTGCACAGGCTTTAATGTCTGCCGTAACCTCTTTATACATTCCCTGACGAATCATACCGAAGTTTGCAACAACATCAACCTCTTTAACTGTCTCAAACTTTGAGACAATCTCAACCTGAACAGCTTTGGACTCTGTTGTGCTTGTACCGAAAGGAAAATCCGTTACAGGACATAGACCCGTATCTGTTCCCTTAACGATTGGCTCGAGCATCTCAAGATAACCCGGATTTATGCATATTGTTGCACAGCCAAGCTCTGTTCCTTCTTTTGCAAGTTCGATAATTTCATCCGGGGTAAGATCCGGCTTGAGCACAGCGTAATCTATATATGCCGCAAGTTCTCTTGCTGTCATTTCTTCTGCTTTTTTGTCTGTAATCTTCATGGCAGATACCTCCCTTAATCTGTAATTATCTTTTAGAATATTCTATACTATCCTGCATTATTTTACCACAAAAAAGAGCTTCCGAAAAGGAAGCTCTGATCTGATTAAAGGTTGCCGATAATGGATTCTACCCTCTTCAGCTCATCACGGATTTTCAGATGCTGTGGGCACTTTCTCTCACACATTCCGCAGTTGAGGCAGGCATCGGAGAATTTGCCGACTTTTTCCGAATAATCCTTATGCATTTTCTTTGCATGATCGGAAAGTCCGTAAACATTATGATAGGTGTACATGTTGAAAATATCGGGAATCTTTATTCCTGCCGGACATGGCTGACAGTACTTACAGCCTGTGCAGTAAAGGTCATTGAACTTTTTGAGGTTCTCCATTGCCTCACCGAGTTTTTCCCACTCTTCTTTTGAATAAGCGGAATTGCTGGAAGCAAGGGCTGTGTTCTGCTCTACCATCTCAATGGTCTGCATACCGGAAAGTGCACAGTTAAGGTCCGGGTTGCCGAGGCAGAACTTAAATGCCAGCTGATATGTAGGAAGTGCTTCACCTGTGAGTTTTTCTACCATGTCAGTAGGTGCAGAAAGTCTTCCGCCTCCGACAGGACCCATGGCAACGGTTCCGAGTCCCTTTGAATGGGCATAGGCAAGCATTTCTTCGTTGCTTCTGTCAAGAATGTTATACTGACAGAGCATGGTTTCCATTGGGACACCGTAGCTTTCTGCTGTATCAATAATATGCTTGATAACAAGCGGATCGTCATGGAAAGAGAATGAGATATGCTTAATCAGTCCCTCTTCTTTTGCAAGAGCCGCATCCTTTAATAAATCCTGAGGCATAATGATATTGTCAAACTCATCTCTGCCTATACCCCAGAAATGATAGAAGTCTATGTAATCTGTGCCCATGTTGGTGAGGGAGCTTTCCAGCTGTTTTCTGAAGTCACCGGGCTTTTTGGCAAGTTCTGTCGGGAACTTTGATGTAAGAAGAACTTTGTCCCTGAAATTCTTTACCGCATGACCGAGAGCTGCCTCGCTGTTTTTGTTACAGTAGTAAGGAGCTGTATCGAAATAATTAACACCGAGTTCATAGGCTCTTGCAATCATTTCGTCTGTTTTCTCAAGGTCAACATACATTTTCCCTTCTTTTTCATACTCGGGAAATCTCATACAGCCGAATCCGAGAGCGGAAATCTGCTCTCCTGTGTTTCCGAATTTACGATAGTTCATAAGTAATCCTCCGTGAAAATCACACTCTGTTATTATTCATGTACTTAATCTCATTTAAACACGCAAAGTCAGAGATGTCAATATGATATTACCCGACTATGCACAAAATATATACATTTAATAACTTTCTTTTATGTATATGCACAATAGACAAAAGCTACTGTTCTGTTTTGCGCAAATGGACAAATCGCTTATTTGTCTA
>JAUNDK010000107.1 GCA_030526115.1 Clostridia bacterium | reverse complement strand
GGAAAGTCCGCACGGCTCTGATTTGGACGGCATAAGAAGCATATCTGAACCGGCATAAATTCTGCTTGCGAGCTCAGGATTAAACTTGATGGACACACTTACTCTGCCGGGATATTTCTCCTGCATCTCTTTGAAGAATGTTTCATATTCCCAGTCTCCGCTACCGAGAACAGCAAGCTGTGCATTGGAATACTCCATGAGATTGTCTACTGCACCCTTTACGAGATCGAGTCCCTTATGTGAAACAAGTCTTGTTACCATTCCTATTATCGGGAGATCCTTCTTTTCTTCAAGACCAAGCTCTTTCTGCAGATTTGCTTTGTTCACAGCTTTACCGGATTTATCAGCAACCGTAAAATTCTCATAAAGATTTTCGTCTGTTGCAGGGTCATAGAGCTTTTCATCTATACCGTTGAGTATGCCGGAAAGTTTCCATGAACGCTCACGCAGGATAGGATCCAGTTTATGAGAGAACCATGGATCGAGTATCTCCTGAGAATAGCTTGGAGAGACAGTAGATATCCAGTTAGCTGTTTCAATTGCGCCCTTCATTATATTGCAGCAGCTGTCCCACTCAAGAATATGAGCATCCTGCTTCGGAATTCCGAAAACATCCTCAAGAATTTCCATCCCATACTGACCCTGATACTGAATATTATGAATTGTAAAGAGGGTTTTCATGCCACGATACCAATCGTTATTTGCATAGAAAAGATGGAAATATGTTGGCACAAGACCGGTTTCCCAGTCATTGCAATGAAGGATATCAGGTTTGAAATTTATTACAGGGAGCATCTCAAGACAGGCTCTTGAGAAGAACGCAAATCTCTCTGCATCGTCATAGTGACCGTAAAGTCTGCCGCGTTTGAAATAATATTGATTATCGAGGAGATAATATGTTACTCCATCGTATTTTGCTTCATAAATACCGCAATACTGACGTCTCCATGCAACAGGAACACTGATGCTGGTGACAAAATGCATTTCATCTCTTAATTCCTGAGGAATGCTGTCATAAAGAGGCATTACAACACGACAACCGATGAGTCTTGTGCGAAGTGCCTTTGGAAGTGATGCGGCTACATCAGCGAGTCCGCCGGAAGCGGCAAATGGTCTCGCCTCACTTGTACAGAATAAAACTTTCATAGTGACTACCTTAAAAATATTATCTGATAACTTAAAGTTTTCGAAAAACTTAACACCTTATTGAATAGTTATGTTAAATAAAAAGCAGGGAGAAAACCAATGTTCCTCCCTGCCTATTATCAGACTTTGGATCTCTTAGCGATATAAACAGGGTATGTATCGTAGCCGGCAAGCTTTCTGCCTGACTCGATGATGACGTTCTTATCAGCTACAACATAGTTGAGCTCACAGTTATCACCAACAACTGTATCCTGCATGATTACGCAGTTCTTGAGCTTTGCGCCCTTACCTATAACTGCGCCTCTGAAAATTACACAGTTCTCAACCTCACCGTCGATAACAGTACCGTCGGCAACAAGAGAATTCTGAACATTGGAACCGAGGCCGTACTTTGCAGGCATATCGTCTCTGTTCTTTGTGTAAATCGGCTGCTTTGGATTCATGAAGAGTTCGTTTCTTACCTTTGGATCCATAAGAGCAAGGTTTGCCTCAAAGTAAGATGCAAGAGATGTAATCTGGAGTGCTGTGCCACCAAACTCGTAACCGAATACCTTTGCATCCTTTACGAGCATGGACATTACAACTCTGTCAAAGTCAAGAATATTTTTGCCGTAGCATTCCTCAATTACATCGAGGAGATATTCTCTTCTGAAGATATACATTCCCATGCCGATATTGGCATTGTTGATGCCCTTCTCTGTAACCATTGTCTCTCTGATTCTGTTCTCAGGGTCGATTGTATAAACATTCTCCATGAGGCCTTCAACAGCTGTACCACGGCGGTAGATAGCTGTTACATCTGCCTCGTTTGCAATGTGGAACTCGAGTGCATCTGCATAATCTACATTGGCAACATAGTCACAGTCAGAGAGAATTACATACTCCTCACGGGATGATTCAAGATATACCTTGATGCTGTGGAGAGATTCAACCTTACCGTCATTTCTGGAATGATCTGCACCAAACGGAGGAAGAAGGAAAAGACCCTCGTTCTTTCTGGAAAGATCCCATGCCTTACCGGATCCGAGATGATCCATTAAGGACTGGTAGTTCTGCTCGGTGATAACACCGACTTTTTTAACACCAGAGTTTACAAGGTTGGAGAGTGGGAAATCGACCAGACGATATCTTGCACCAAACGGAATGGATGCGATAACTCTCTCTTTTGTAAGCTCACTTACTCTTTTCTCGTTAACATAGGCAAAAAGAATGCCCATTGCTTTATTTGCGCCCATTCTATTAGCCCTCCTCTGCGTAAATCATAGCTTTTGGAGCAATAACTGCGCCATCTTCTACTGAAGCCTCAGGACCGATAACTGCTACGCCCCAATCCTCAAGATTCTCCATGTTCTCAGGTCTCTCACCTACTACGGCGTTCTTACCAACACGGGCATTCTGGGCAACGATAGCATACTGAACAACAGCACCCTCTTCGATTACTGCACCCGGAAGAATAACAGAGTTATCTATCTTTGCGCCTGATGCAACATATACGCCCTGTGAAAGAATGGAATACTCAAGGTCACCGTAAATCTGGCAGCCCTCTGCAACGAGAGAGTTCTGAACCTTTGTTCCGGATGCGATATACTGAGGTGGCATATCAGGTGTTCTTGCATAGATTTTCCACTCAGGATCATTGAGGTTAAGATCGATATTCGGATTGAGAAGGTCGAGGTTAGCCTCCCAGAGAGCATCGATTGTTCCTACATCCTTCCAGTAACCATCGAAGTTGTAAGCAAACATTCTTTCACCGCTGTTGAGCATTGTAGGAAGAACGTTGAAACCGAAGTCATTCTTGGATTCCGGGTTAGCCTCATCTTCAATAAGATACTTCTTGAGCTTCTCCCATGTGAAGCAGTAGATACCCATGGAAGCGTTTGTGCTCTTTGGTACCTTTGGCTTCTCATCGAACTCATAGATGGATCCGTCAGGATTTGTGTTGAGGATACCATATCTGGATGCTTCCTCGAGAGATACCTGATAGCAGGCAATTGTGCAGGCTGCATCATTTGCCTTGTGGAACTCTACCATTTTGGAGTAGTCCATCTTATAGATATGGTCACCGGAAAGAACGATAACGTACTCCGGGTTATATCTTGCAATATAGCCGAGGTTCTGATAAATTGCGTTCGCTGTGCCCTTATACCAGTCAGAGCCCTTTTGCTGCTGGTATGGTGGAAGAACGCGAACACCACCGTTCATGGAGTCGAGGTCCCATGGCTGACCGTTACCGATGTACTCATTGAGCTCGAGTGGCTGATACTGTGTGAGAACACCGACTGTTGAGATGCCTGAATTTACACAGTTGGAGAGTGGGAAGTCGATGATTCTGTACTTTCCACCAAATGGTACTGCCGGTTTTGCAACGTTCTTTGTCAGTGCGTAAAGGCGGCTGCCCTGTCCACCGGCAAGGAGCATTGCTACTACTTCCTGTTTAGGTAACATTATTGTTTCCCCCTTATATTTATTTGAAGAATTTATTATCAACCTGAAAGTTATTTCAGTTTTAATATCTTCTATCTGTCACATAATACACATACTTTTACCCATATATATCATTTGACAATATAATAATATCACACTATCTTTAAAATTCAAGATTTTTATATATTTT
>JAUNDK010000106.1 GCA_030526115.1 Clostridia bacterium | reverse complement strand
TCGATTTTTGATACAGGTAAATTCAATCATGAGAAGCATGTCGCGAAACGCGACGCCCTCAGATATAGAATGAATTTTTGACATGAATATCAGAGTCAGCACAAAAACTGTCCAGATGAATGTACATTGATTATCAAACTGTATCGCTATGGATATCGTCGGTAAATTTGTAGCGAAGCACGAAAAAAAGAAGGTCGGTTCAGGGTAAAAGAATACCAGGAACCGACTTTTTGCAGTTCTAAATGTCTACCAAAAAAGAAGGACCGGCTGAATACCGATCCTTCCTGAAAGCACACCGTAGGTTATTAAGAAAACTAAAACAAAAACAACAATAAACGGAAAGGAAGCGGTGTGCTTAACAGCATATTTATCTGCAGAGGAGACCAATCATATCGATAAGGTCTCTTTTTTCTTTATTTGTGTAGACAACAGCCTCCGGAGAATCTATTTTGTGACCCTCGTTGATGCTTCTGCTGTCCTGCCTGATAAATCCGAACTTGGAAAGCACTTTAACAGCCTTCTTTACGTTTGTAATTGCTATCGTATTATCGGAAATCTGTCTGAGGGAAACTCCGTGTTCGCTGCAGCGAATAAAGGATAAAACCTTGCGTTCATTATCACTCAATACTCCGTGCAGATAGAGATATGTGGAGAGAACTATATCTGACATTTCAGGATAAGTTTCCTTAAGTCCTTTGAGAATAGTATCAACATATTCGGAATCAGGAGATTTATCTCTGTCAATCTTTTTCTCCGAAGCGAAAGTGTAAACCGGAACCCCATCCTCCATGCCGAGGAGAATCTTCTTGGTATAATCGGAGCCTTCATGTCTCTGAATTTCAGAGAACTGAGCGTTGGTGATAAGATACATTCTGCCAAGAGCGTGACCTTTGTTGGTGTCGTCAAGAATTGCTTTTCCCAGGCCACGCCATTTTTGGGATTTTCCGGCAAAGTAAATGTCATAAGGAATGGTAACCGCTTTGCTCTTTACAGGAGCAGTCTTATCTGTGCAGTTATTTATATATCTCATGAATCTCTCATAGCTCATATTGGAGCCGTAGCAGGCATACCATACATTGGGCAAAAGAGAATCCTCATAGTCATTGATTTCCTTCTGGTAATCCTCGGAGAAATTGACCTGCCAGTCACTGTAAACGTTACCTGTAAGCAGGCAGTTACGGTACTTCTCAATTATACTCTTAATAAGTTCCTCGAATTCCGGATAATCATTTCCGTAGGTTCTGAGCCAGTCATAAAGCCCTGCTCCTTTATATACACGGAGAGCCTCGAGCTGCTGAGCAGTGGCATCGAATCCGTGACCGACAAGTCTGCGTCCTTTTGCAAAGGCAAGACCTTTTGTAAGAGCCTCACTGATAGTTGCGTTGACTCCGTCAGCATTCATTGCAAACATGAGAGCCGCTGTTGCATAGTAGGTAGTGAAGTAGACATAATCGACACGGGCATCTGAATCAACTTTGTAATCATCAATTACACTGAAGCTGCCGTCATCTTTCTGCCATCCGAGAAGTTCATGGATAAGCTTGGCTCTGTAACCGGAATCATTTATACCTGTGTGAATAATTCTGCGGTAGAGAGAAATGATCTCTCTGGATTTCATGCGATATCTGCCGGCTGCATTGCCTTCTTGTACATGTCTTTGTTCATCATTTTGTTAGTTCCTTTCTTTTGCGGCTCATAGCCGTTAATTCATGTTGTTTTAGACCTTTGCGTCTGTGTCCTTTGAACAACTGCATTATACAAGGAACCATCTCATCTGTCGCGAACCTTAGGTACGCGACATGTTTTCTATTTCGATGTATTCTATATCATCTTCATTGAATTCCGTTACGGTACCATCATTTCCTGTAGCGGTATAAATGATTTCTTTATCTTCATTTATATAGTAATCAACAGTCTGAGCAACCAGTGTCTCTGACTGAGAAAACAGTTGCAGATTACATTTGCGGCCTCTGCCTTTCATGACGTAAGGCAATCGATCGGGGATATCTGAATTCAGTGAGGTAAACATTTCTCTTTCTGTCCGGAACTGTGATCCTGAGAAATCTGCAGGAGTAATATTTTCAATCTTCTCAATGAATTTTTTCAGGTTCGGATTATTATATGCAAAATATTCTCTTACTCGGATTTTGGAGTATTCCGATAACTGACACCAGATATCAAGTCCGATGGTAAGTGCAGTTTCATTATAGTAATCGCTGTATAGATTAGCCAGTGACAATAGAAGTGTGCCAATCTGCATCTGGTTTTCCATCAGAATCAGCGGGTGAACGGTATTTTCTGTGAAATAAAGTGGCGCATTATCCCGTTTTATAGGTTTTTCGGTTATTTTAGCTGTAATCGGATGTCCTCCTATGCGGAATGGGTCAGGTGAAGCTTTGTCTCCCTTATATAAATCAGGATCCAGCTTGAGAAGAGCCTTCTGAACAGCACGTTGAGAAATATCCATTTCATTTGCTAAATCAGAGGTAGACAGTCCTTTTCGGCTATGAAGAAGCTTAAGAATAGTAATAGCGGTATCGCGCTCATTTGGTTTGATTTTCAGTTCTTCAGGAGCCGAATGCTTTTTTGCATTGTATTTTGAATCAATGTCTTCAAGCCACTTTTTATACTTCTCTTTGGTCACCTGTTGAAAAGAAAATGAAACGTTTTCAAGTTTTTCGATGTGATTAACCAAGGCTTCAGATATAGCTGAAAAGCAATACTCGGAATTGATCTTATCTGCTTTGGTTTTATGAACACTCTTATTCACATTCTTTAAATTATTCTCTACTCGCTTCAGCAAATTCTTTTCTACCGGTTTTGAATACGGATTTGTTGTCTCCAGCATTTCAACAGCCAGCTCATATAAAGACTTATCGTTCATGTGTTTTCTCCCACATTTTTTTTCAATATTTAAAAACTATTCCGGAAAATCCTGTCTTGATTATAGCATTTTTAATACAGATGAAAAAGGTGATGCTAATGGTTGCATGCAAGGATTTTATAACTTTTTGCTTTATTGGTGTGATTTTTGGACAGGGATGTGGGGTATAATATAAATAAGCATAAATTTGACTTGACTATGCTAAAGTGATATACTCATTATATTATGGAAATGTGTATAAATTTTTGATGATTATATGGCAAGTGGTTGTGTAAAACGGGAAATAGCAAGTGCCTAAAATGCATAAAATGACAGGAATTGAGGCAAAGTTAAAATGAATAACAATGAAATAGTAAGTAAAATGAATGCCTTTTTGCATGAGGCCGCAAAGGAACTCGAAAAGTGGCTTTCTGATATTCTGCCTCGTGTTACGGAAACATGGTGGGACGACTGCGTAATTGCCAGCTTGAGCTACGCCCAAAGAGAGCTTGCGAACGAAAGAGGGTTTGATAAACTTTCGGATTTTGATCTGGCGGCGCTATTGAGAATAGCAAATAAATCATGGTACGATCTAAGAACGGTGGCATATCTGCCGACATCGGAGAGAGAAGTTATTTGTTCCATGATAGCTGTGCGTAATAACTGGGCACATTGTTCTGCAATGCTTCCGGGAAAAGATGAAATTATCAGTGACCTGCAAACTATCAGGGCCTTTATGAAACAGCTCCACAGTAAAGATAGTTTATTGGAAGATATCAAAAGTTTTATTGAATACGTTGAAAGTCCCGATAGTATTACAAAAACAGAGAGCACAGATGTAAGTTCCGGAAATATGGTAAGTGAGAACAATCAAAGCAGGGAAATCTCGGTTAACAGCATTGTCAGACTTACAGCTTCACCGAAAGTTCATGGAGTGGTCAAGGCTATCACAGACATGGGCTTT
>JAUNDK010000036.1 GCA_030526115.1 Clostridia bacterium | reverse complement strand
GGGATGGGAACAGGTGGACCCTCACCACAATCAATACCAACTTTATTTCGGTTTTATTTCAGTTTTAAGCGCCGTCTCTCGACGACTTCGATATTATACTACGGGCATATGCAAAAGTCAAGAACTTTTTTAAAATATTTTTTTGATAATTTTCTCTACTGTTTACACCATGTTTTTAGGGCATTATTAACCTTGTTTTTTCACTTTAATAAGTATATACTATTTAATCGCGCAAAGAAATATATTTGCGAAATTTTGTTAATAA
Source organism: Clostridia bacterium (assembly GCA_030526115.1). Classification (GTDB taxonomy): domain Bacteria; phylum Bacillota; class Clostridia; order Oscillospirales; family Acutalibacteraceae; genus SIG603. The sequence goes on along the minus strand of JAUNDK010000036.1, from coordinate 25,213 downwards.
AGTTAAGGAAAAGAGAAAGATTAGTATGGCTACTTTATTATCGGTATCTATCGCTATACTCGCAGGTCTTCTTATGACCAGAGTATTTAAACCTCTGAAACTTCCGAGTGTAACAGCTTATCTTATTGCCGGTGTACTCATCGGACCTTACTGCCTCGGTGCGCTGCACATTGGCGGACTCGGATTCACATCTGCCGAAGCTGTTTCACATCTCTCACTTGTAAGTGAGGTTGCCCTCGGCTTCATCGCCTTCTCAATAGGCAATGAGTTCAGACTTAACGAACTTAAAGAAACCGGCAAACAGGCTTTTGTTATCGGTATATTCCAGGCACTTGCCGCAACCTTCCTGGTTGATGTTGCACTTTTCACAGTTCATATGATTATGCCTGACAAGCTCGGCACAGCACAGGCAATTACCCTCGGTGCAATCGCAACCGCAACAGCACCTGCCGCAACACTCATGGTTGTTCGTCAGTACAAGGCAGACGGACCTTTAACAAGACTTCTTCTTCCAATTGTTGCCCTTGACGATGCCGTCGGTCTCATCATTTTTGCCGTATCCTTCGGTATTGCAAAAGCAATTGTAAGCGGTGAGGTCGATCTCATCGGTATCATTGTAAATCCGCTTATAGAAATTGTTCTTTCACTCGGTCTCGGTGCCCTTATGGGTTGGGTATTAACTCAGCTTGAAAAGCTTTTCAATTCCCATACCAACCGTCTTAACATGACCATTGCCGCAGTATTCCTCACAGCATCCCTCGCCATGATGGAGTTTGAGGTCGGACCTTTCAAGATAGGTTTCTCCTCACTTCTCACATGCATGATGCTCGGAACAATATTCTGCAACCTCTGTCCTCTGTCTGCCGACATCATGGCGGCATCCGACAAATGGACAAGCCCTCTCTTTGCGCTGTTCTTTGTTATCAGCGGCGCAGAGCTGGAGTTAAGTGTTTTCACAGACTGGGCAATCATAGTAATCGGCATTGTTTACATGGTATTCAGATGCCTCGGTAAATATTACGGTTCTAAGTTCAGTGCCAAGGCAACAAAATGCTCACCTGAAATTCAGAAGTATCTTGGCATCACACTCTTCCCTCAGGCCGGTGTAGCACTTGGAATGTGCACAACAGCCATGGCGCTGGGTGCAGAAGGCGCTCTCATCAGAAACATCACTCTCTTTGCTGTGCTCATCTATGAGCTTGTAGGTCCGCTCCTTACAAAGGATGCTCTCAAGAGAGCCGGCGACATCAAGCCTATGTCTGACGAGGTCAGGAACCGTCGTAAGAACATGCTTGCAGAGGCTGCTTCCAAGAAGTAATAATCTCTCATATATAGAATTATCCGGAGCTTTGGTCATGCCGAGCCCCGGATTTCTTTTTGCTTATTTACTTTTTACAACCGGAACAGCAGGAACAGTTGCCACTGCATCCGGATGCACCTCCACAGCAGGAGGATGTCTTTTTGCGGTAACGGTTGAGAGCCACAGCCCCGACTATCGCCGCCGCAATTACTGCTATAAGAATTATATCAACTGCTGTCATATTAACCTCACATAACCAACATAAAAACAAACTTTACCACAAGAGCAAGAAGCCATGCCACTGCACACTGCCATAAAACCATACCGACAGCCCACTTTGAACCAAGCTCTCTTTTTACTGCGGAAACCGCCGCAACACACGGTGTGTAAATCAGGCTGAACACCAGCATAGCCGCCGCCTGAGCATGAGTAAGAACTGCTTCAACACCCTCTGCAAAGAGTATTTCCATAGTGGAAACCACACTCTCCTTTGCAATAAATCCTGAGATTAATGAAGTGCTGATTCTCCAGTCGCCAAGACCTAACGGTGCAAGAACAGGAGAAATTATTCCCGCAAGAGCTGCCATAATGCTTTCTGAAGAATCATCCACAAGGTTGAGGTGGAAATTGAAACTCTGGAGGAACCAGATTACAACAGTTGCAATGAGAATAACAGAGAAAGCCTTCTCAATAAAATCTTTCGCCTTTTCCCAGAGAAGCTGAAGAACATTTTTTGCTCCCGGCATACGGTAGTTTGGAAGCTCCATAACAAACGGAACCGCCTCACCCTTAAAGAGAGTCTTGCGATAAAGGAAAGCCGCAAGTACACCTGAAACTATACCGAGCAGATAAAGGCCTATCATAATAAATCCGCCCTTTCCCGGGAAGAAAGCATTGACAAAGAATGCATAAATAGGGAGCTTCGCTGTGCAGCTCATGAACGGGGTGAGCAGTATGGTCATCTTTCTGTCTCTCTCACTGGGGAGAGTTCTTGTTGCCATAACTGCAGGTACGGTGCATCCGAAGCCGATGAGCATAGGAACTATGCTTCGTCCGGAAAGACCGACTTTTCTGAGTAACTTATCCATAAAGAAAGCTACTCGTGCTATGTAACCGCTATCCTCCAAAATGGATAGGAAGAAAAACAGAGTTACAATAATCGGAAGGAAGGAAAGCACTCCGCCGACACCGGCAAATATGCCATCCATAATGAGTCCGTGAATTGCGGAGTTTACTCCTGCGTTTGCAAGGGCTGTGTCCACAACGGCACCGAGGGCATCTATTCCTGTTTCCAGTATTCCCTGAAGCCATGCACCTATCACATTGAATGTGAGATAGAACACCGCACCCATTATAAGCACGAACATTGGAATTGCTGTGTATTTACCTGTTAAGATACGGTCGATTTTCTCTGAGCGTATTCTCTCTTTGCTCTCTCGAGGCTTAACGACCGCCGCCTCACATATTTTCTCGATAAAAGAGAAGCGCATGTCTGCGATTGCCGCACTACGGTCGAGGCCTCTCTCTTTTTCAAGCTGAAGCACAATATGATTGAGAAGCTCCTTCTCGTTTTCGTCAAGCTCCAGCTGAGAGAGAATTATCTCATCACCCTCAATAACCTTTGAAGCCGCAAATCGAAGAGGAATTTCCTTTCTCTTTGCGTGGTCCTGAATCAGGTGAATAACAGCATGAATACATCTGTGTACGGCACCGCCGTGATCTTCTTCATCACAGAAGTCCTGGCGCTGTGGTCTCTCGCGGTTCTTCGCCACATGAACGGCATGTTCTATGAGTTCTCTTATACCTTCGTTCTTTGCCGCTGAAATAGGAACCACCGGCACACCAAGCATTTTCTCCATGAGGTTAATATCTATGGAGCCGCCGTTGCCCTGAACCTCGTCCATCATATTGAGAGCTATTACCATTGGTATGTTCATCTCAAGAAGCTGCATGGTAAGGTAAAAGTTTCTCTCTATATTTGTGGCATCCACAATGTTTATAATAGCCTTTGGTTTTTCGTCCAGAACAAAATTACGGGAGACAAGCTCTTCCGCTGTGTAAGGCGACATGGAATAAATACCGGGAAGATCTGTAACAAGTGTATCGGGGTGAGTTTTTATTGGCCCGTCTTTGCGATCTACCGTAACACCCGGGAAATTACCGACATGCTGGTTTGAACCTGTCAGCTGATTGAAAAGTGTTGTCTTGCCGCAGTTCTGATTACCCACAAGAGCAAACGTAAGCTTTGTTCCCTCAGGAAGAGGATTGGCATGTTCTTCTGTGTGATACTTACCGCCCTCACCTAAACCTGGATGATCGCTGTATTTTATGCTCTCTACTCTTTTGTGAGCATTGCTTCTTTCTTTAATCTCTTTTATTTCAATTTTTTCAGCATCGTCCAGTCTAAGTGTAAGCTCATATCCGTGAATCTGAATCTCCACAGGGTCGCCCATGGGCGCAAACTTAACTACTGTGCATTCAGCACCTGGAATAACACCCATATCAAGAAAATGCTGTCTTAAAGATCCGCTTCCGCCTACCGAAAGTATTCTTGCACTTTTGCCTATCTGAAGTTCTCTTAATGTCATATCTAAACTCCTTTTGGTAAGTCTCGTTTAACCGTGGTTAGTTTAGCATAACTCGAATAGATTTGCAAGTGTCTTTTCAAAAAAATTTCAAACAGAAAATAAACAGCCTGTTCCGTTGTAAGAACAGGCTAAGCTTATTTAATATATTCATTATCTTCTCTCAAATGCTTTGGGATCAATCTGTACAGTGTTCTCGTGGTTAAACTCAGTCAGGCTTTCACATCCACCCAAAGCCCAGGCATAAATCTTTTTGAGATTTATGTTGCAGTTGAGGGTTTTCAGATTCTTACAGTCCATGAATGTACATGGCGGTAAGCTCACAACTTTTTCGGGTATGGTGATTTCCTCTATTCCGCTTCTTGTAAAAGCATAGGGCCATATAGATTCCAACGCATCCGGAAGCTTAATATGGCGCAGGTTCTCACAGCCCTCAAAAAGGAACTCACCTATGTCTGTCACTGTATCGGGTATGTTCACAGATTCAATCTCGGTATGTCCTGCAAACAGCTTATCAAAAAGCAGACTTACCGGCGCACCGCAGTATGTATCGGGTATTATTACATTCTTTTCGTCACCGTGATATTCCATTACGGCAAAGGTTCCGTTATCCAGCCATTTATAGAAAAATTCATGCATTACTGATTCTCACTTTCGTTTTGTTATAAATATAATAAACGATAAACAGCTTAATTGCAACGAAAAGCACCGCCTTTGTGCCGACGGTGCCTTTCATAAGTTCTGATATTACGAATTTATCTTTCTTCTCTCCACTTGCTTGTGACGGTTCTTGACTTTATAAGCCACTTGCCGTCCTGCTTTACATAGCTGTCATCATAAACACAGCCCTGCTCGAGGATACTGCCTCTTCCGCTCTTGTAACGGACTACATAGAAATCCTGACAGTAAACTGTACCCTTGGCTGTGTCACCGTCGAGCTCAAAAATTTTCTGAGCATTTACATGGTATGGTGTGGCATACGGTGCAAGAAGATCACGGAAGCCCTTCTGAATCTCCTCTGTTCCCACATAGTGGAAAACCTCTTTGCCTTCTGTGTTATAACCTGTGCTCTCGGCATCAGGAGTAAAACATGCTGTGGCCGCCTCATAGTCGCCTTTATCTACAGCTACCGCACATTTATCTACGAGTTCTGCAAGTTCCAGCTTGGTGCTTAATTCTTCAAGTGTCATGATTCTATCCTCCTCTGCGGAAATTTGTTTTATATTATGAGTATAGACTCGCCCGTATATTTCGTCAATATTTTTTATAATTATTATCATAATGCATAAAAATAAGACTGTCGACAGGTTTATTATGCCGACAGCCCATTTGTTTTAGTTCTTTTTTCGCATGATAGTGCGCTTTTTCGTTTATTTTTCAATTTCACCTTTCAAAAGCTCAAGAACCCTCTTTTCCCTTTTTATCATAATCTCATTGAAAAAAACTTCGCTTCTGTATTCGCCGTTTACTTTGATTGCCTCATCAAGAGTAACGATTTTCAGAGTGAACCCCGCTTCTTTCTCATAGGCATCAAGGTTCTGCTCTGTGATATTATCCTCACAGTCACAGAAATAATAAAAGTTTTCCTGCTCAAACACTGTGTTCTCGGAAGTATTGCTTTTCTGACGGCGCTTAACACTGCCGAACTCCCTTATGGTTTCGGGTTTGACAATCAGACCGGTCTCCTCTTTAACTTCACGAATGAGAGCTTCGGTTTTATCCTCATCATCATGGATACCACCGCCGGGAAACTTGAAGTATTTCTCCTTCCCGCTGTAAACAAGGGCTATTTTGTCACCTTGTATAATCACAGCTCTTGCGGATGGTCTGCGAAAAACTTTATAGTTCTCTTCGTAATCTTTTAAATCAATTTCAAATAGTTCTCTCATAATTTCTCCTGATTACTCATAACCGAGTTTATCTGGTAAATGATGTAAATACATATCTATGGCATCGACACTGATTTTCAGCACCTGCATTAAACTCTCGTCGGGTTTTGCGTGATTATTGTGGTAGTCGATTTCTCCGACTGATTTTATCTCAAAGGCAAGTTTCTCCCCTTCAAGGCTGAACTGTGCATTCACGCCTTCCTTATTACCCCTTGCGTCAAGGCGTATCCACTTCTCAAGGCTATGAATATACACCGTATTAAGAGCATGAATGCAGTAACCTGTATCGGGAGTATCACCGAGGGTAAGTCTCTGATAGGAAAATCCCGCGGGAATACCGTTTGCTCTTAAAAGAGCCGCCAGCAGATTGGCTTTCGCCCAGCATATTCCCACACCTTCCCGCAGTACATCGCTTGCACTTACTGTCACACGCTTATCCTGAACATCCCATGAATGATGAATATTGTCACGGACAAAGTGATAGGTATTCTTTATCAGATCTGTATCATTATTATTTTCTTCTCTGAGCTTTTCCGCAAGTTTCTTTACTTCGGGATTATCAAAATCCACATACTCTGTTGACTCAAGATATTTTTTCAGTTCCATATCACTCACAGCAGGCAGCATTCTTTTACTCCTTTGTATATCTCATATAACGGCTTCTCTCTTTGAAACCACAGTTTCCCCAGAATTTAATTCCTCTGTCATTCCGGGAAAGAACCTCTAAATCTATTTCATCCGTACCAAGCTGGGAAAGCAGCATATTAAATGCTTCTTTACCACAATGTTTCCCCCTGTATTCCCTGTCTATTAGAAACTGACGGAGATATAATGGGTTTGCTGTCATATTTACAAGCGCATAGCCTGCAATATTCTCATCCACCAAAAAGAAATAAGCATTGTAGTCTGTATTCAGAAATCCAATCATTCTCTCTTTAAGCTCAGGAAATGTCATTCTGTTATCACTTTGTTCATCCTCAATAAGCTGTATATTCAGCTCTGTCAGTTTATCTGCATCCGAAAGAGTACACTTTCTTATCTGCATGAAAATCCCCCCTTGTGTCTGATTATATCACCCGACCGCATACACTTCAATTTAGCAATACCCACAATTATTTCCTGCAAAATCCGTCACAAAAATAATTGGACAAATGGGGATTATGAATATATAATGATTTAATACATCATTTTGGCATTTTTACTGCCACAGATTATTATAAGGAGATATTTTCACTATGACTTTACTTGAAATGAAGCATAAGTATGCTTATACACTTGCAAGAGTCGGACTCAATGTTCAGAAGGGCCAGATAGTTGTTGTTGAAGCCGCTATCGAGGGCTATGAGTTCACACCTATTTTCGCTGAGGAGTGCTACAAATTAGGAGCATCCAATGTTATCATCAATTACCTTGATAATGCAAACCTCAAGGTTCGTGCCCACTACACCCCTGTTGAGGTTATGGAAAAGGTTGACGATGTCGAGAAGGCTTACTATGAGTATTACATGGATCAGGGTGCCGCATTCTGCCGCCTTGAGGGCGTAAACCCACTTCAGATGGCCGACATGCCTGAGGCCGAAAGCAACGCAGTGTTCAAGAGAACAGACAATGTTCGCAACATCATGAGAAAGTACACAAGAAATCACTGCCAGTGGCTCATTGCCATGATTCCTACTCAGGAATGGGCAGACTACATTCTTCCAAACAAGGAAGATAACCTCACAGAGCTGTGGAACCTTCTCTTCAAGCTCTGCTACATCGACGAAGAGAACGATGTCGTAAAGACATGGGAAGAGAAGAACGAGCGCAAGAATGCCCTTGGTGACAAGATGGATGCCCTCCAGCTCAGAAAGCTCCACTACACAGCATCCAACGGCACAGACCTCACAGTTGAGCTCACACCGGATTCCTTCTTCGGTTTCTCAAGATTCCGCAAGATGCTTCCTGCAAACTATGTAAAGACCAACTGCAATATTCCTACCGAGGAAATCTGCACATCCCCTGAGAAGTACGGCACAAACGGTGTTGTATATGCATCCCGTCCGCTGGTTCTCGGTGGTAAGGCTGTCGAGAACTTCGGCTTCCGTTTTGAGAACGGCAAGGTTGTAGAGGTTATCGCTGAAGAGGGCAAGGAGATGCTCGAATCCCTCGTTGCTACAGATGAGGGCGCAGCTTACCTCGGTGAGGCTGCTCTTGTTGAGTATCACTCTCCAATCTCCATGTCCGGCCTTGTATATTACACCACACTCATTGACGAGAACGCTTCCTGCCATCTCGCCCTCGGCCGTGCCCTCGGCTCCGGACAGCCATCCGACCCTAACTACACATTTAACAACTCTCAGATTCACATCGACTTCATGGTAGGTACACCTGACATGAGCATCATTGGTACAGATGTAAACGGTGCTGAGCATGTAATCTTCAAGGACGGCGACTTCGCTATCTGATTAACCTGAAAATCACTTTAACGCTTCGGCTTTTGCCGGGGCGTTTTTCTTTTGCCTGAAAGCTGTTGTCTTTAGCACACAGAAACAAGGGTAATCCGTGATACATTTTTAAATGATACTATTTTTGCGGAGGTCCTTATGTTCTGCCATAAATGTGGAATAAAAATATCTGATGACGCCAAATTCTGTATGTCATGCGGTGCTAAAACCATCGGCTTTATAACTGAAAACAAGGCTGAATCCGAAAGTTCGCCTGCCCTTCAGAAGATACAGATGAAATGCTCTGCCTGCAACGGGGAGATGATAATTGACGAAAACAGAAAGTTTCTCTCATGCCCATACTGTGGCTCGAAAGAGCTTTTCTATGATAAGAGTGAAATAGAAATCGCTGAAATCAAGGCGAAAACATACAGAGATATTGAAACCAACAGGCAGAACAATCGCCGTGATATAGCCGTAAGCTGTGCCAACACACTTAACAATGCGGTGGATTCAATAAAAAAAGCAAGTATATCAAGGCACAATGCCAGCATTATCAAAAAGGAAAGAAATGCGGAAATTCAGAGGCTGAAAACAGAGCGTCAGCGCATGAAGATGACCGATTACAAACAGAGAAGCAAAAACTTCAAAGCTCTTATTTCCGAAATTTCCGGTGTGATAATGTTTATTGCTCTGATGGCATATCTCGCATATGTAAATGGATACCTCGGATAAACTTATAAAATCCGCAAAAATTACAAGCCCTGTTATAGGAACATACAAAGGAGGAAATCTTATGTCCTATAACAGAGTAAAACTCGGAATCATCATCTCAAGACTTCGCACAAAAAAGGGCCTCTCCCAGGAGAAACTCTCAGCTCTTGCGGGAATTTCCCGAAGTCACCTGACACTTATAGAGAACGGCAAGAAAACTTTAAGGGTAGATACCTTCTGTAACTTGGCCTATGCCCTCGACATACTTCCCCACGAACTGATGAAACTGCTGGAAGAAAGCTGTGATTCTTGATTTGTTCACAATTCATGGGTATAATGGTTGAAAACATTATTATATCTATCGGAGGCAGAATATGGAAAAAACAGTTTTTTGCGTGGGCGACCTCGTACTCATCAAAAAGGAATTTGTAGATGAGGGCAATGACCCAATGAAGCTCTTTGAGGTTACAACATCCATGGATGACATGGAGAGAGCCTTAATCAGAGGTCTCGATGCCGTAAACGATGTTGCAGAAGTTCTTGTAAGCTGGGAGATGCTCGAGCTCAAAGCAAGAAAAGAAGAGTGGAAACACTGATATTAACACAAAACCGTCTGTGCAGACAAAATTGCACAGACGGTATTTTTTATTCGTAGTCAAAAAGACCATCGTTCTTTTCTTCGAGAGCCTTAATCATGTGGTAGGTAAAATCGTTGTATGGTGTCGGTATGCCAATCTCCCTGCCCATTCTCACAACAGTACCTGCGAACATATCCACCTCGGTGTGACGCTTTGCATCGAGATCCTGTAAAGTGGAATATCTCGCCCTCGGCTTTACGGGTGTTCCTGCGGCAGTTCCCTTTGCGGAAAGGGAGATGTCGATTCCCTTTGCCTCAGCAATCCTGTTTACCTCCTCTTTCAGCATATCGGAGATATACTTTGCGTGCTCGCTGTCGGTGTAGGCACCCACACCGCAGTTAATCATCGCCTGAGGCTGGTTCATGGATACATTCAGTCTGAACTTGCTCCAGATTTCGCTGAGTATTTCATCGCTGACTCGGTAATGAATACCGCTGTCCTTGAAAAGCTCGCAAATAGCATCGGTTCTCTCGGAAGATGCGCTTTTGTCTTTCTCACCCATAATTATACCTATGGTTGTCTCGGCATCGAATCTGACCTCGTTTCCGATTCTCTCGGAAGCTATTTTGATAAGAGAATAGAGAACTTTATCTTCTCCGATTACCTCCCCGATTCTCTCCTCGCTGTCAACGCCGTTCATAAGACTCATTACTGTGGTATTTTCTCCTACTGTTTCCTTAATCTCCTCGAGAACGGACGGAAGGGCGTTATATTTAACACACACTATTACAAAATCTGTGCCATGCTCGCCTGCCTCTTTGGGAGTTCTGATAGTCGGGTGATAGGTCTTACCATTTATTACAAAACCGTCTTTTTCATATCTTGCTTTTCTCTCGCCGGATGCGATTACGCTTAAATCTATCTCCGGTTTATTGGATAAGCCCCAAAGAAGATAGGAACCGACAGCACCTGTGCCGTATATTGCTACATTCTTAATTTCCATTACTTTCCCTCACTTAAATAAGATTTCACTATTCTACCACAAAATCGGAGAGAATTACAGTCTTTCGGGGAATATCACCGAGAAGGTACTGCCCTCCCCCAGTTTGCTCTCACATTTAAGATTTACTGCAATCAGATCCGCTGCTTTCTTCGAAAGGAACAGTCCCAGTCCGCTGGATTTCTGTCCTATTCTTCCGTTGTTTCCGGTGTAACCTTTCTCGAAAATGCGTGGTACATCCTCCGCACTTATGCCTATGCCCGTATCGCTTATACTCAGCCTGCCACCCTGAACTTCTATTCTGACTTCTCCCTCTGCGGTATATTTTATCGCATTGGAAATAAGCTGTTCTATTATAAAGCTGAGCCATTTTCTGTCGGTCACAACTTTTATATCAGTCGGAACATAGCTGAATTTAAGCTTCTTCAGAATAAACTGGGAGGCATACTTGCGGATAACTTCTTTTATAATATCATCAAGCTTATATTCCTGCACAACAAGATCGCTGGAATCACTGTCGAGCCTCGAATAATTCAGGACCATGTCCACATACTGCTCTATGCGGAAAAGCTCACCGAATAAAGCTCTGTTTTCGAGCGTATCCTCTGTGAGACTTAATTTCATTACGGCAATGGGAGTTTTAATCTGATGCACCCAAGAGGTGTAGTAGTCATCGTCAGCCTGTTTCCTTAGGGAAACCTCTGTGCTTATTCTGCTGACCTCTGCCCGAAGGGAGCTTATCATTTCGGCATAATCTCTGTCACGCAAAGTGGTGTCTTCCCCTATATCAAAATCATTCAGAAGTATATTGTTTATTGCCTTTTCCCTGTGCCTGGCCGATTTCAGCTCTTTCATATAATCGACAGCAAGCAGGATTAAAAATATCACACCCACAAGAATATCGGCATATACAAAAGGCTCTGCCATTATGCCATAAAGAGCGAACACCGCTGTATTAAGAACTGTCACAAGCAGGAAAAGTATTATTGCTATGTGGTTTTTTCGCAGGCAGTCTGCAAAGACTTTTCTTTTCATTGAACTATATACCCACTTCCCGGTTTTGTAATAATCACATCGCTAAGACCTATTTCAGCAAGCTTTTTACGAAGTCTGCCCACATTGACGGTGAGGGTATTTTCTTCGACATAAATATCACTCTGCCACAAGCTCATCATGAGGGAATCTCTGCTGACTATCTTGCCCTTATTCTCAAGAAGCACCTGTAAAATCTTAAACTCGTTCTTTGTCAGCTCGACGGATTTTTCACCGCAGTTTACAGTGCTGTCGGAAAGATTGAGCATGGCATCACCGAACATAATCCCGTTTGAAGAACCCTTCATCTCGTAGGTTCTTCTTAAAATTGCCTGAACCTTAGCATTTAACACCATGGGTTCCACGGGCTTCGGAATGAAATCATCACCGCCCATGTTTATTGCCATTACTATGTTCATGTTATCCGAAGCGGAGGAAATGAACACTATCGGCACAGATGAAATTCTGCGAATCTCTCCGCACCAGTAGTATCCGTCACGGAAAGGAAGCATGATATCCATAAGCACAAGATGAGGATTGAACGCACTGAACTCCTCGGTAATTTCATGAAAATTTTTAACGACTCTCACCTCGTTGCCGTAGCTCTCGAGCTGAACTTTCATGGCATCGGCAAGGGCGAAGTCATCCTCAACGAGAAATATCCTATACATGCTATCCTCCTTAAAACCCACATTTGCCCAAGGGAAATATCCCTCAGGCTGAATGCGAATTAATGAACTATTTTATAATATGTTTTTGCTGTCAGCAGATACACAGATGTGTAAACCAATGCAAACAGGGTAAATGTGATAACTGTGCAGATAATGAAAAGTGCTGTGTTTGAGAGCATGAGTATCTGCAGAAGCTTGAGAAGAATCGGGAATGCCACCGCTGTGTGAACACCCGCTGTGATAAGCGGAAGGAAGAACTGTAATCTTAACTGATTGCCTATGGTCTTTTTGACCTCTTTTTCTTCCATTCCGATTTTCTGCATAATCTGGAAGCGCTCTCTGTCCTCATAACCTTCGCTTATCTGCTTGTAATAGATTATGAGTATTGTGGACATGAGGCACACAAAACCAAGAAGAATACCGAGGAAAAGGAAAGTTCCGTACATATCAAGAATGTTTGCAAGAGCCTCCCACTTTGTGTCGAGAATAACGGTCATTTCTTCCGGATTTATATCTCTTATCCTATTATACACTTCTTCGCTGAAATTATCACCAACTTCAGTCACAGCTTCCATATCCTCGAAAACCACTCCGAGCTTATCGGTGTATTCTGAGGCATAATCGCCGTAGCTTTCCTTCTGGGCGAGGTAGATGTTTTCAAGAACTTCCTCATCTGCGACAACTACACCGAGAGTATTTACAAGACTGCTGTTTCTGACATCCACAGGGAAGGAATTAAGCTGTTCTTTTACCCTGTACTCGGTTCCGCCGACAGTGAGGTTTTTGGGAATCATATTGAGATTTTTCACATCGGATGATATTCTGCAAACGGCAATTTCATCCCCCGAAAGATTGAATCCCTCGAATGGCTCTCCGAATTTTCCCTGTTTAAGGTTGCCGTAGGTCTCCTCTGTGATATAGATAACCCCTGTGAGTTCAACAGCACCCCAGCCGCCTTCTACCTCTGATTTGGTTAAAAGTGTACCGTCACGAAGAATATATGAAACGGAGAGGTACTGCTCTGTGCTGTAATCGGAAATTTTAAGGCCGTATTCGTCGGCTGTTTCCTTTACTTTGCTGTATAGTACTTCAGAAGGCACAGACTGAGTTTTTATTCCGTCTTTCTCGTAATAAGCGGAGAGATACAGATCTTTAGGGTAGTTTTCATTCACTACATCCTGAACACCGCTGTAAAGACTTACCGTGGTGGAAATCATAACAAGAACACCTGTGGAGAGTATTGCAATGGAGGCAAGTCCCACGGCATTCTGCTTCATTCTGAACAGGAGGCCTGACACGGAAACCATGTGGTTTTTGCTGTAATAATACTTTTTGTTTTTCCTGAGGCACTTGAGCACAAATGTTGTACCTGTGACAAAGAGACAGTAAGTGCCGATAATAACAAGAATAACCGCAAGGAAGAAGTAAACTATAGCATCAATAGGACTCTCGATTGTAAGTGCGATAAAGTAACCGGCACCGAGGGTAAGAACACCGAGAACAAGGAGTATCCACTTTATCTTCGGTTCTTTTTCACCTGTGTGTTTACCAGCAAGGAGATCGACAGGCTTTAATCTGCGAACTGTTATGCTGTTAATCAGAAATGCGATTAAGTCAAGGCCTGCATAAACAAGCACAGGAAAAAGTACTGTCTTAAAGTTGATGTAGTAGAATCCCGCAACCACCTCTGTGTGAAGTAATCTGCACACGAACAGAGAGGCAAGTTTATAGAACAGCAGACCGAATGCTGTACCGAGAACAAGGGACATTACGGATGTATAAAGTGACTCCATAAAGAGAACCTTGTTAATATGTCTCTTTTCCATGCCGAGGACATTATACAGCCCATATTCATTCTTGCGCTGTTTCATGAGGAAACTGTTTACATACAGTATAAGTATGAACGAGAGGAAACCAAGAACAACGGCACCGAAACTCATGAAAAACTGAAGGTATCCACCGCCGTAAGAACTTTCAAGTCTGTCATCAAGGGCAATGGTAAGCATAATGTAAAAGCATCCGAAAAGGCCGGTCTCAGCAAGAATTCTCGGAACATAGAGCCTTGGGTTTTTCTTTATATTGCCTATGGCAATCTTTGAGTAGAAAGCTGTTTTCATTATGCCTCGCCCCCTGTTCTTAAAAGAGTGAGGGTGTCTGAAATCTTCCTGTAGAGTTCTTCGTTGGTGCTTTCTCCACGGTAAATCTGGTGGAACACTACGCCGTCACGGATAAAGAGTATTCTGTTTGCGTGGGAGGCGGCATCTGTGGAATGGGTAACCATTAAAATGGTCTGACCGCTCTTGTTGACCTGCTCGAAAACCCTCAGTAAATCGGCACTGCTTGCGCTGTCGAGGGCTCCTGTGGGCTCGTCTGCAAGAATGAGCTTCGGATTTGTGATTAAAGCTCTTGCAACGGCGGCTCTCTGCTTCTGTCCGCCGGATACCTCATAAGGGAATTTATTGAGCAGATTGGAAATACCGAGGGATTTCGCAATCGGCTCAAGGCGTTCTTCCATCTCCTTTGCGTTCACTCCGCTCAGAACCAGCGGAAGAAGTATGTTATCTTTAAGGGAGAAGGTATCGAGGAGGTTGAACTCCTGAAATACAAAACCGAGGTTATTTCTGCGGAATGCGGCAAGGGTTTTCTCATTAACGGAAGCAAGCTCTTTACCATCGAGGACTATTCTGCCGGATGTGGGTTTGTCGAGGGCGGCGAGGATATTAAGCAGGGTTGTCTTACCTGAACCGGACTCGCCCATTATGGCGACATACTCACCCTCTTCAACCTCGAAGCTTACATTTTTCAGGGCCTGTACCTGAGTACCTCCGAAGCGTGTTGTATAAACCTTTTTCAAGTTCTCAACTGTTAATATAGACATAATATAAATCTCCTTTTTCATTTGATGAGCATATTATGCCCTATTGTATGATTTTGCGCCATTTATCCATGTGACAGTGATATGACAATTTTGTCACATAGGTTTGTACTCACAATTTTATTACAACACACGGAAAATATCAAACCCGATTGCCGTTTTCTGGCAATCGGGTTTTTATCAGTTTTTCTTTATTGACGGATGATTATTTTCGCCGAACTTTTTGCCGTTCTTTGTGTTGGTCTGCCTGAAATTAAGACTTTTCTTAGGCTTTCTTGTTCCGTCAAAAACTATGTGTTCTATTTTCTTTTTTCCCATCTGAAACCTCCGTAATATTATATGATTTCAGATGTCCCCCAGATATCCATAGTTTGCCTCTTTTCTGTCGGAAATATCAATGCTTACTCAAGCGAAAGTAAAATTATTTTCGGGCAAGATAATGCTCGTGCCATATCTTTACAAGCTCCATGGGGTGCTGGGTAATTCTCTGAGTTTCCTCGAGATTATGCCCTTTATCGAACTCACGGAAAGCCACCTTCTCCATACTCTCGCCCACTTCTATCATGTGGCCGTCAGGATCGAAAATGCGCACAACCCTCTGCTGCCAGTCGTGGGTTTTGAGATCATGGACTTTCTCCACCTCGGGATGTTTTTCGAGTATGGCGATAAACTCATCCATGTCATCTGTCTCGAAGTAAAGCTCCATGTTGTAGCCCTTCCACTTCATGTTCTCATCTGGAAAACCGACCAGCTCATCAAAATGAGACTGCAACACAAGTCCGCAGGAAAGCGTTTTGTTCCAGCCTAAATCCATAGTGACTTCCTGTTTGAAAATCTCTTTGTAGAACTTAAGGGATTTTTCCATATCCTTTACGGCAAGCAGTGTACTGCTGAATTTCATTATAATTCCTCCTTTGCCTTTTCAAGATACCTGAAAAGTACCGGACTTATCCACGGGTAGGTTAAATTATCGGGGAGTTTATCAAAGGTCTTTACCTCTGCCATCTCGCTCTCGGGAATTTCTCCGAGCTTTGCTATCTTTGCATGAAATACCATGCCTATTCCGCCCTTGTCGTTTGTCTCTCTGCCTGACCAATAATCGCACAGAGGTTCAATCTCAAACTCAAGTGCGCCCGATTCCTCGTAAAGCTCCCGCTTTGCAGCCTCAAGGGGAGTTTCTCCCTCCTCTATATGACCGCCCTGGGTTTCCCATGTAGTGCGGTCTTTGTGACGGCTTAAAAGTATCTTCCCATTATACTCGGAGAGAACCACCACATATTTGTATTCCTTTAATGAGCCGAGCTCATGCACTTTGCAAACCACAATTTACACCCTCTTTAATGCTTTGAGAATTTCTTTCTGCTCCGCTGTTATGCGGTAGCTCTCCCTTGCCTTCTGAATAGTTTTGTTGTGCACCCATGTATCAAGTCTGTTCTCTTTGATATACGGAAAAGCCGCATCCCACTGCTTGGCAAGGGCGGTGGCAAAATACCACGCTGTCATCATATTGATATAGTATTCCTCGGAGTGAATCTTCGCAGGAATCTCAAGATACTCAGGTCTGAAATCTTCATTCAGAAAATGTGCCATGAGCATTTCAATTCCGAAACGGCAGGTATATACATTCTCAGAATCTGCCCAGATTTTTATCTGCTCTATTAGTCTATCTCTGTTCTTTTTGAACGGCTTTGGTGACATGGTATCGCACACAGCCCAGTTATCCACATAGGGCAGGAACTTTTCCAGCTCCTTTATGCTCTCATCGTAATCTTTAATCTCTGAGATAATCAGACCATGAAGCATGTTCTCGTCATAATATTCATGAGGGAGAGCACTGATAAAATCCTGATATTTACCCTCTTTGTAAATCTCTTTGGCGAGCCTGCGTACTTCGGGAACTCTTACACCAATGAATTTTTCGGGTGCAACCGTTGGTGTTAATTTAGCCTGAAATGCGGCGTATTCCTCATCTCTGAGTGAAAACAGCTTTTCGAGTATATCCATTATAAATCACCTTTTTCCCTGTTTCTTTAAAACATATTATATCACGACTCGGTAAAAAAATGCCACAAAAGAGAAAATCTCCTCTGTGGCAAAAGAAATAAAATGTGTATTTATCCTACAATCTGTCTTGCGACATATACACCGCTTGCAGATGCATGGGAAAGAGAATGAGTAATTCCACTGCCGTCACCGATTACATATAATCCATCGTGACGTGTCATGAGATTGCTGTCGACCTCTACCTCCATGTTGTAGAACTTGACCTCAACACCATAGAGAAGAGTATCATCATTTGCTGTACCCGGAGCGACTTTATCAAGGGCGTATATCATCTCGACAATACCGTCAAGAATACGCTTTGGAAGAACAAGGCTAAGATCACCTGCCGCCACATTAAGAGTCGGAACTGTGAAACTCTCTTTTATTCTCTGTTCTGTACTTCTGCGCCCACGAACCAGGTCACCGAAACGCTGAACAATAACACCGCCGCCGAGCATATTGGAAAGTCTTGCTATGCTCTCGCCGTAGCCGTTGGAATCCTTGAACGGCTCTGAAAAATGCTTCGAGACAAGAAGAGCGAAGTTTGTGTTCTTTGTCTGTTTTGCGGGATCCTCATAGCTGTGGCCGTTTACGGTAACGATGCCGTTGGTATTCTCATTTACTACTGCACCCTTTGGATTCATGCAGAAAGTTCTGACCAGATCTTCATACTGAGATGTTCTGAATACAATTTTACTTTCGTAGAGCTCATCTGTTAAGTGTGCGAAAATTTCTGCCGGAAGTTCCACACGAACACCTATATCCACACGGTTTGAACTTGTTTCAATTCCAAGATTCTTACAGATATGTTCCATCCACTTGCTTCCGATTCTGCCAGCGGAAATTACACATTTGCTGCCTTCATAAATCTTATCACCGCAATGGATTCTGTATCCATCTGCTGACTTTTCAACAGTATCAACCATGCAGTCAAAATAGAAGTCTACAGTATCACTGAGATGATTGTATAAATTCTCAAGAACCACATAATTTATATCAGTACCGAGGTGACGAACTGAGGCATCGAGGAGATGAAGACCATTCTGCATACATGTCTTCTTTATGCCTGTTCCTGCAGTAGAATAGAGTTTTGTACCCTCTCCACCGAAATCAAGATTGATCTTATCAACATACTCCATAAGCTCAAGAGCAGACTTCTTTCCGATATATTCGTAGAGAGTTCCGCCAAAGTCATTTGTGATATTATACTTTCCGTCAGAGAAAGCACCTGCTCCTCCGAATCCGCTCATAATAGAACAGCTCTTGCAGTGAATACAGGATTTAATCTTTTCACCGTCTATCGGACATTTTCTATTTTTGAGCTCGTGACCCATCTCAAATACAGCTACTTTTAGCTCAGGCTTCTTCTCCATAAGCTCGTAGGCTGTAAAGATTCCTCCCGGGCCTGCTCCGATAATTATTACGTCATACATTCTTACTTACCTCCGTAACACAACTTATATTTATATAAAAAGAAAAAAGGGTGGACTGACCGACATGCGGTAGTCAACCCTTTTGGTGGCTGGTAGAAACGATTTGCCCGTTTTGCAAATCTATACCCAATGCATTATACAAGACACCTATATAGAATGCAAGCTTTATTTTCTCTTATTTTTTATTTCTTTTCGTTTCTTCGCTATCTGCTTCATTTTGCCTGCCTTGTCGCTCTCTGTGTGGAGTTTGA
This sequence comes from Clostridia bacterium, assembly GCA_030526115.1. GTDB lineage: Bacteria > Bacillota > Clostridia > Oscillospirales > Acutalibacteraceae > SIG603. The sequence continues at coordinate 6,416 of JAUNDK010000036.1, read as the reverse complement.
GATACAGCTCAAGTCTCTCCATTGTGAGCCTGCCTTCTTCGATGGCCTGTTTTACGGCACAGCCCGGCTCGGTATCGTGTTTACAGTCAGAGAACCTGCACTGTGCTTCAAGGTTTTTGATATCTCCGAATGTTTCGTCAATACCTTCTTCCACATCCATCAGGCCTATCTCTCTCATGCCCGGTGTGTCTATGATAACCGCACCGCTTGGAAGTTCCAGCATCTGGCGGTGGGTGGTAGTGTGGCGGCCCCTTGAATCCTCCTCTCGAATTGCCGAGGTTTTCATTATACTCTCGCCTGCAAGGGCATTTACAAGTGTAGATTTCCCCACACCTGAAGATCCGAGAATTGCTATGGTATTGCCTTCCTGAAGATAGGGCTTAAGCTCGTCTATACCCATGCCGTAAAGTGCGCTTATAGTGTGAACCTTTACCTTATCGGAGAGGTCTTCAATCTCCTTTATGTATCTGCCCGGGCTCTGGCATAAATCCAGCTTGGTGAGTAGTACAACGGGAATTCCGCCGCCCTGCAGGGTTATGGAAACATATCTTGCTATACGGTTGAAATTGTAGTTATCGTTGAGCGAAGCTGTAATGAAAACATAGTCGAAGTTTGCACACATGACCTGTTCTATGTTGGTACTGCGGTGGAAAAAGTCGGGCCTTGAAAGAACGGATTTCCTCTCATGAATTTCTGTGATTATGGAATCACCGCAGGGGTTAAACTCAAAATCGACATAGTCACCAACAACAGGAGGTTCTTTCCTTTCGTTGTAGAAACTGCCCTTGAGCTTTGCGCTTAAATCACTGCCGTCAAAACGGATATAAAATGCATTTTTCTGAACCTGGCTTATTCTGCCTGTTAAAATTTCTTTCATTGGTATTCTCCTTAATTTTCGTGTCAGATTACTTTTACTTTCGGGAAGAATACCTCAGGGTGCAAAAATGCCGTGATGCAACTAAGTACATCACGGCATAAAAGTGCATATAAATATACTTATAACTTAACCGAGGTACTCTTCCGATATTCATTTCTACATACATTTACTCTGATATCTGTCATAATTCAGTACCTCTCTTTCATAAGATTTTTCTTGAACTGTGTTAAAAATAACACTTATTTAATTTTTAGTCAAGCATCAATTTATCTGGCAGAACTCGATTTTCTCTGTGTTTGGTCCTTCGATAATGAAATACTTTATTCCGTTATCCCAGAAAAGAAGCTCCTCTATTCCGTTTGATACTACCTTGTAGTTATTCTCGCAGATCTCGGAATAAATCTCCTCGATATTCTTTACATCGAGGGCAACATGCTGGTAAGCACCGTCAGCCATAACAGCCTGATGATTCTCGTAAGTTTCAACAACATAGTTATAGAGCTTTAAGAACGCAACTCTCTCCTGACCCTTCTCGTTGTAGGTTTCCATGACAAGCTCAAAGCCGAGGCCCTTGTAGAACTCTATTGTCTTATCAATATCATTTGTAGGAAGGCCCACATGCTGAAGTCCTGTTATGTTCTTTTTGATATCCATAATTTTTACCTCTTTTCTTTATTTGATTACATTATAGTTTGTACTTTTCCTGTTGTCCACATTTTATTTTCACATAACATTTCCCACCCTTTTTACACAATGCTTACACACTGCATATCACAGCTCTTACATATAGAGTGTATAATGCATAAAAAGGAGGATACCACCATGAAAAAACTCTGGACATGTATTGATAAACTCAGCTGGAAGGCTGAAAACAAATATTCTTTTGCGATGATTATTGCGGAATTAATCTCTGCTATATTTGGATTCATACTTTGGAGAATAACCACCATTTGGGGATTTGACTCCACCGATTCAATGTTATACTTCATTTTCCTTCCTGCGGTAATCGCATGGTGCAGTGTGATTATATATGCATTCGGTCACGAATTTCACAGCGGAACATTCAGGTAAAATATCATCTCCTGTTAAAGCCCGGGCAGTAAAAAGCTGTCCGGGCTTTGCTTTATGCTACACATAAAAAGGAGGAAAGGCTTTGTCCCATGCGGAACAAAGCCCTCTATGCTTATTGCTTACTTATTCTCTGAGTGATCGTCAATGGAGAAGATAACCCACTCCGCAATGTTGGTGGCGTGGTCGCCTATACGCTCAAGATACTTGTTAACCATGAGTAAATCCGCCGCACACTCGGCATAATCCGTATCTGTGCTCATAACCTCTATGAGGTCGGATTTTACTTTGAGATACATATCATCAACAACCGCATCATGGTCTATTACCGCCTGAGCCTTTTTCATATCACGCTCTACATAAGCCTCTACCGCCTGAATAAGCATGATAACGGTCTCGGTTGCCATGGCGTTTATATGCTCGGTGTTAAGTCTGTACGGAGTTTTGGACATCATTATTGTAAGCTCGGAAATATCCGCCGCCTGGTCACCTATTCTCTCCATATCCGTAACCATTTTCATAGCCGCAGTAATGGTGCGCAGATCCCTTGCCACAGGCTGCTGCTGAATGAGAAGCTGAAAGCATATATTTTCTATGGTTTTCTGCTTATGGTCAACAAACTCATCATCAGCCATGATTTTCTTTGCCTTCTCCACATCCTGATTTATAAAAGCGGAAATGGCATCCTGAATTGCACACTCTATCATGTTGCCCATGGTAATCATCTCACGGTTGAGCTGACGGAGCTGTTCATCGAATTTATTTCTCATATTCTGCCTCCTTAACCGAATCGGCCTGTAATGTAATCCTCTGTGCGCTTGTCCTTTGGATAGGAGAATATCTGCTTGGTATCACCAAACTCTATGAGATCACCTAAAAGGAAGAACGCTGTGTCATCGGCTACACGAACCGCCTGCTGCATGTTGTGGGTTACTATTACAACGGTATATTTCTTCTTGAGTTCCTCCATGAGGTCCTCAATTTTACCTGTGGAAATCGGATCGAGCGCAGATGTAGGCTCGTCCATGAGAAGCACCTCAGGCTGAACCGCAAGAGCTCTTGCAATGCAGAGTCTCTGCTGCTGGCCACCGGAAAGACCTAAAGCGGATTTCTTTAATCTGTCCTTTACTTCATCGAAAATAGCCGCACCCCTTAAGCTCTCCTCAACAATTCTGTCGAGGGTCTTTTTGTCACGGATTCCGTGAATTCTCGGGCCGTAGGCTATGTTGTCGTAAATGCTCATCGGGAACGGATTGGGCTGCTGGAACACCATTCCCACCCTCTTTCGAAGAATTGTGGTATCCACACCGGGGGCATAGATATCCTCGTTATCGAGCATGACTTTGCCCTCGATTCTGACATTATCGACAAGGTCATTCATTCGGTTCAGAGTCTTTAAGAAAGTGGACTTACCGCAACCGGAAGGACCGATGAATGCTGTGATGGCATTCGGTTTAATGTTCATATTCACACCTTTGAGGGCATGATTTTCTCCGTAATATAAGTTAAGGTTTTCGACCTTTATTTTCACATTGTCCTGCATTTTATTTCTTCCTTGTTACATCAAATTTTGCTGCCATTGACTTGGTTGCCATATTGATTGCGAATACCAGCACGAGAAGTACCAGTGCAATTCCGAATGCTGTGCTGAAATCGCCCTCTGCTGTGGCTGAAAGGTAAAGCTGTGTGGTAAGTGTACCGCCTGACTGGAATATCTTGTCAAAAATCTGGGCAACAGATTTCGGCAGAGCCTTGCCGCTTCCCGCTGTAAGAAGCAGGGCTGCAGACTCACCCACTATTCTGCCCACCGCAAGAATTACACCTGTGATAATTCCCGGCATGGCAGATGGCAGAAGTATTGTTCTAATGGTGTACCACTTGCCTGCACCAAGACCCACCGCGCCGTGGCGGTAAGAATCGGGAACAGTCTTTAATGCCTCCTGAGTATTTCTTGTAACCAGAGGCAGAACCATGAGCACCATTGTCAGAGAACCTGTGAGTATTGAGTAACCAAGTCCTAAAGTCTGACCGAAGAACATGTATCCGAAAAGTCCGAACAGTATTGACGGAATACCGGAGAGAGTCTCTGTTGCAAACTCTATGAGATTTACGAGCTTGCCGGGTTTTGCGTATTCATTGAGGTATATCGCCGCACCTACACCGATTGGAGTTGCCACCAGCATGGTGATGATGACTATCATAAGGGTGTTTACTATGTTACCTGCAATACCTATTGTTCCCTTTAATGCCGATGTAACGGTGGTAAGGAAGCTGAAGTTTACCTGACGTATGCCCTTTACAATTACATAGGCGATAATTCCAACGAGAAGAAGAACCGAGAATGCGGAAGAGATATAGATCAGAGCATACATGATTTTATCTCCGATCCTTCTCTTTTTTGCGGTTAATGATAATTCATCAGTCATTGTCTATCGCCTTCTTTCTGAGTTTCTGGAGTATGAGGTTGATTGCCATGATGAATACGAAGAGTACAAGACCTACTGTAAAGAGTACCTGTCTGTGTACGCCTGTGGAATATCCCATTTCACTTACAAGCTGAGTTGTGAGGAATCGTACCGAGTTGAACGGAAGCGGCATATTTACCGCACCACCGGCAACCATGTTTATAGCCATAGCCTCACCGAGTGCTCTGCCTATACCGAGAACAACACCCGTTGTAATACCGGATTTTGCGGCAGGAATAACCACCTTGAATATGGTCTGAATTCTGCTGGCCCCGAGGGCAAGGGATGCCGCTCTCATGCTGTTTGAAACGGACCTGATGGATGATACACTGACATTTACAACCGTAGGTAAAATCATGATGGCAAGAACGATAATTGCGGACATCATGTTGGAACCGCCTGTAAACTGGTGGCTTGTGGAATTTGCGAATATGATTTTCTCCAGCTTATACATGATGGGGTTTAAAATCATTGATCCGAGTAAGCCGTAAATTACAGAAGGTATGGCCGCAAGAAGTTCAACCGCAGGCTGAACAACAGCCGCAAGCTTTTTATTTGAAATATCTGTGAGAAATACCGCTGTGAGCAGGGCAATCGGAACACCGATTAAAACGCTCGCCGCAGTACCGAATACTGATGATAAGATGATGAAGAATATGCCGTATTTCGGGTCAGCCGCCGTAGGCATCCACTCTGTACCGAATAAAAGCTCGAGAACTCCGACCTTACCAAGTGCCGGAGTTCCTTTCGCAATCATATATACAGTAATAGAACAAACGGCAAAGATAGCAATCACCGCACAGAGCGTGAATATATATTTAGCTGTTGACTCCGTAGCATTTGTCTTTGCTTTTCTGTTCATTTAAGTTCTCCTTACTGAGGAAGAATGAGTCCGATTGATGTGATAACCTTCTGACCTTCTTCAGATGAGATGTACTCGAACCATGTCTTTACAAGCTCGTTCTGCTCAGAAATCTCACCCATGGTAGCCATTACAAACGGACGGGAGAGAAGGTACTTGCCGGCTACAATGTTTTCCTCGGTTGCATCGATACCGTTGAGAGCAACGGACTTTACTGTGTCATCGAGAACATCGAGGGATACATAACCGATGGCACCGGATGTTACGCCTACCTTTGCGAGAACACCGCCTGTGCTGTCGAGTTCCTGAGCATAGTTACATGCATCCTCGACACCGAGAAGCTCCTCGAAAGCACCTCTTGTACCTGAACCTGCCTCACGGCCGATTACAACGATGGACTCATCCTTGCCGCCAAGCTCGTTCCAGTTTGTAATTTTACCTGTGTAGATATCAGCGAGCTGTTCTGTTGTGAGATCCTCAACTGTGTTGTCCTTATCAGTGATAACCGCAATACCATCGATAGCTACGACATTTTCCACGGCACCACTTTCTTTTTCGTTATCCTTAAGGCCTCTTGAGGCGTTACCTATATCAATGCTTCCTGCAATGAGGGATTCAATTCCCGCACCGGAACCGGTGTACTCTGTTGTAACGGTAACATCAGGATATTTCTCCATGAAGCTCTCGCTCATTGCCTCGCAGAGCTTTTTCATTGATGTGGATCCTGCGAGTGTGACTGTACCGCTTATGGAAGCTGTTTCTGAAGCTGACTCTGTTTTTTCTGTGCTTTTGTCGGATGAAGCACATCCAACCATTGATGTTGCTAAAATTGCTGTTGCCATTAAGGCAGATACTAACTTAAGAATTTTCATTTCTTTCCTCCGAAATTCTTTGCTTTTATATTTCTCTTGGTGATCACGGGCTATATATTAAATCTGTAATGTAAAGCGTGTTATCGCAATAAAGTAAAATAAAAGTAAAGATTAAAACAAATTACAGGAGGCAAAACGCAAAAATCTCCTGCCGAAATTTTACTCCCGGCAGGGGATTCAGATTATTTATTCGAGATATTTGTGCTGGGAATTATTCGAATTCTACAACAGGTCCTCTTTCTTAAACAGTTTTGTTTAAGAAATATGTATCC
>JAUNDK010000035.1 GCA_030526115.1 Clostridia bacterium | reverse complement strand
TGGAACATTTATCAAACGATGCTCAAATCTTATTGTGCTCTCCCAGTCAGGAGAATACATAGATTCTTCAGAGATAAGCTATGCCCTCAGAGAAATGACAGAGGATATAAGGGCTTTCGGAGTACCATGTCATACCGATTTTTCCATTGAGGGGAACTGTGAAGTCAGTCTTGCAATTTCCATACTTGATTACATTACCCGTGCACTCAGATCCGGTGTTAAGAATATGAAATCTGTGAATTTCAGGCTCCTTGCTTCTCAGGGTATGCTTACCATAAGACTTATGATTGAGGGTGTTTCGGAGCTAAGCTCAGACCATGCCGACATCGAAGGAATAGATATGAGTATATTTGTGAAATCAGAAAACAATTCCGTTACAGCGGATATTCTATGCTGGGAGGCGAAATGATGAAAATTCCCGAAGTACATATTTTTACGATGATACTCGGCTCTGTACTCTCAATGTGCAGTTTTATTGTTTCGATGATATATCTCTGTGTCAGTTTCGGAAGAAGCCGAGAGCTCAGGAACAAGCTGTGCTCGGTAATTCTTACACTTGTATCCTTTCTCATGACAGGATTCCTTGTATATCTGAATATCGGGTCTTCCCACGGTGAGAATGAGAAATGGAAACTGGAACTCGGTGAAATACTTGTTGTAGCGGCAAGCCTTGTTATTCTTGCTGTTACCGTAATCTTTGTAGTAACGGATAATCGTAAACATAAAGATGAAATAAACAACAATTCCATACGTGAAAGCTTCGATGTCCTTCCCACAGGTGTAGGCTTTTTCTCCATGAACGGTATGCCCATTCTTGTAAATATGAGAATGGAGTTAATCTGCGAAAGCCTTACGGGAGCAGGACTGATAAACGGTAATAAATTCTGGGCTTTTCTTAACGAAGATATAGCCGACAGGCTTGACGAAAGCTTCCCGAAACCTACCGTAAGACTTTCTGATGGCACCGTCTGGTATTTCTCACTTAATGAAATAGAAACCGAAACTGACAAATGCTACGAAATGACTGCTTATGATGTTACAGCTCTCAGTCAGATTGGTGCAAAGCTTACAGAGGAGAATGCGCATCTTGAAGCAATGAATTCCCGTCTGAAAAAATACAGCGAAGATGTATCCGACCTTACAAGGGAAGAGGAAATACTCTCCGCGAAAATCAAAATCCATGATGAACTCGGGCAGATTATTCTTGCCACAAGGCATTTTGTATCAGAGGGTATGCCTGAGAATGAAAGGGAAAAGCTTCTTGAATCATGGAAGATAAACCTGTCACTCCTTACAAATGAGGCAGAGCCCGTAAAGCAGGCTGATGCCAAAAAGGTAATAATTGATGCCGGCAAAGCAATAGGAATAGATATTGTAACCGAAGGTGCTTTTCCGGTTTCAAAAGCAAATATCATGCATGTAATCTATTCTGCAGCAAGAGAGTGCATGACCAATGCAGTCAGTCATGCAAAAGCCGATAAAATGCTCATAAAAGGTGAGATAAAAGACGGATACGCCAAAGTAACCGTAACAAATAACGGTATAATTCCTGAGTCTGCAATACAGGAAGGCGGAGGTTTAAGCGGCCTTCGCAGAAGTGTGGAGAAACTCGGTGGGCTTATGCAAATCAATCTTAACCCGGAATTTGAACTGATATTGGAACTGCCAATGGAAGGAGAAATCAGCTATGACTAATGTTATGATAGTGGAAGACCAGTCCATGCCACGTCAGCTTTTCGAGATGTTTGTCAACCAGAGCGAAGATTTTCATCTTGCTTATTCAATAGAATCAGCGGCTATGGCAGATCTGTACTGTATGAACGGCGGAGTCGATTTAATACTCATGGACATCTGCACAGCCCTTGGCGAGAGTGGACTCGAAGCGGCGGAGCGTATCAAGAAAAAATATCCCAATGTCAAAATAATCATTGTAACATCTATGCCTGAGTTCAGCTATATAGACCGGGCAAGAAAAGCAGGTGTAGAAAGCTTCTGGTACAAAGAGATAAGCAAAGAACCTATCCTCGATTTAATGCGCCGTACTGTTGCAGGTGAGTCTATCTATCCTGATAAAACTCCCGAGATAAAAATAGGAAATGCTTCAAGTTATGATTTCACAGAGAAAGAACTCGAAGTGTTAAGAGAGCTCACAAGTGGAGATTCAGATGCGGAAATTGCAGAGCGTCTGTGCATATCCGTGTGGACGGTGCGCAGTTATGTAAAACACCTTCTTGAGAAAACAGGCTTTGAATCACGTACAAAGTTAGCCGTTACCGCAAGAGAGAGCGGACTTGTCATAATAGGATATTAATTCAAAAGGTCACGACATTATGCCGTGACCTTAATCTTTTATCCCTTGTATTTTTCAAACCAGTTTGTGATTTCGCTCAGTCTCTTGATTCTGTGCTTTGGCTTACCGCTGCGGGAAAGCTCGTGGTTTTCACCTCGGAACAGTACCATCTTTGTATCTACACCATGATCCATCAGAGCAGTGTACATCTGGTATCCCTGATCAATCGGGCATCTGTAATCCTCGAATGAATGTATGAACAGGGTAGGTGTAACCGCCTTGTCAGCGTACTTCATAGGGCTGTGACTCCAAAGCTTCTCGGGGTCACTCCATGGGTCACAGGCATTCTGGTCTGCACTGAAACCAACACCTATATCTGAAACGCCATAAAAAGAGAACCAGTTGGAAATGGAACGCTGGCTTGCACATGCCCTGAATCTGTCTGTGTGACCTATAATCCAGTTTGTCATGAATCCACCATAGCTTCCGCCTGTCTCAAAAAGGTTATTCTTATCAATCTCAGGGTATCTAATAAGGCATTCATCTGTGAAAGCCATAATATCATCAAAATCTACTGTGCCGTATTTGCCTCTTATGTCGCTGAAGGTGCCCCTTCCGTCAGAGCCTGTAGGATTGCAGTAAATTACAAAATATCCCATTCCGGCCCACAACTGCATTTCATGGTAGAATACAGGTCCGTAAACAGTCTTAGGTCCGCCATGAATATCCAGTACACAAGGGAACTTCTTTCCTTCTTCAAAACCATATGGTTTCAGGACAAATCCATGTACCTCGTGGTCACCCTGCATGAATGTGAACTTTTCAGGTTCCGCAACATATCTGTTCTTTACAGCTTTTTCGTTGAAAGAGGAGAGCCTGTTAAGCTTATCGTCATAAATCTCCTGACCTTTTAAGTCGTAAAGACCTATAAGTGCGATTTTATCACCGCATACATCAAAGCTGTCAGCAGAACCTTCCTTTTCTGTAAGCTTGGTGATAACACCATCTTCGATTTTGAAAAGATATGCACTGTCATTTTCTGTACCGATAAAGTAAACTGTATCTCCGGAACATTTTACAGAGTAACCGCCGCCGTATCTTATGTCAGAACCTACAGAAGAACCGATTCCGTTCTTGTACGCAGTATATAGTTCTATGGAGTTATCTTCATAACTCATTTTATAGAAGTCGAGGTCTGTGTTCATTCCGTAGGAATAATCTGAGCAGGTGAGAAGAATAAAGCTGTCAGCTAAATACATTCCTTCCGCAAAGAAGTTTTCTTCTGCATGCATGACCTCAGTAATGCTGTTATCTGCTAAATCCAGTTTATAGATATTTCTTCTGAAATCAGGTGTAATCTTTTTATTCTCATTTCCGAAGAAGTAGATATACTTTCCGTCAGGAGAAAGTTTCGGTTCAGATGCGGAGAAATTGAGCTCGGTAAGTCTTGCCAGTTTACCTGTTTTCTTACTGTATCTGAAAAGGCTGTCATAAGCACCCTTTGTGAAAGTGGACCCGTTCCACCACCACGGAACAGTCTCCAGTTCTTCGTAGTCCTCATTTTCCTTCATGTATTTCAGATAGGAATCTGTGTATTTTTTATCACCCTTGTAAAGCTCTTCAAATCCAGGGTGAGTTGTACCTGTCAGAATAAAGTCTCCATTTCTCAGCGGAACAACAGAAGAAACTTCAAGAGGGAACTCAATGAATTTCTGTGCTTCTCCGCCGCTCACACTCATCTTGTAGTATATGGTTTTTACACAAGGTTCTTTGTTTTCTTCACGGTTTCCGGCAAAAATAAAGCTGTCATCATCAAGCCATGTGAATCCGCGCTCTTTTCCGCCGGAAGTAAGCTGTTTAAAGGAGCGGCCCTTTTTGTACCATATATTACTGTGATAAGTATTTCCATCTTTATCCGCATCTGTAACCACAAAAGCGAGATTCTTTCCTCTGGGGGAATATTTAAGTGATGATAAAAATCTGAAAGAACAGAAATCATCAATTGCAAAAGTTTTCATTGTGATTCTCCTAACCTTAAAGATGAAATAATTATAAACCTGTTTTGAAAACTATGCAATAACAAGAAAATCTTTGCTTTTTTGTGAAAATGTGCTATTATATACCAATATTGGATTTTTATCTGATTTTGAGATTTATCCTTTAGAATTATGCAGAAAGGAAGAAATATAAATGGAAAACAAAGAAAGAATTTTAAAGCTTCTTGAAGAAGATGCTACTCTGACAACTTCTCAGATTGCAGTTATGCTCGATGCAGAAGAGGAAGAAGTAAAATCAGCAATCAAGCAGTACGAGAAAGAGGGCGTAATTAACGGTTACAGAGCCCTTATAAACTGGGATAAAACTCCTGTTGCAAAGGCATCCGCTCTTATTGAGCTCAGAGTAACTCCACAGCGCAATACAGGATTTGATGAGATTGCCGCCCGTGTAATGGGCTTCCCTGAGGTTGAGTCTGTTTACCTCATGTCCGGCGGTTATGACCTTGCAGTTATGGTCAGCGCAAAGACCATGCAGGAAGTTGCACTTTTCGTTGCAAAAAGACTTGCCCCAATTGAAGGCATACTCTCCACAGCAACACACTTTGTTCTTTCAAGATACAAAGACGGCGGCGTAGTCTACGACACAGAATACGAAGAAATTGACGAGAGAGGAAGTAACCTGATTGATTGATTATCCATCCAAACTGAACAACACAATTAAAGCTGTGAAACCTTCCGGAATCAGAAAGTTCTTCGATATAGCAAACGAACTTGATGATGTAATTTCCCTCTCAGTAGGTGAGCCGGATTTTCACACTCCGTGGCATGTCCGTGAAGAGGGCATCTATACCCTCGAAAAGGGAAGAACAAGATATACCCCAAACCGTGGCTTCATAAAGCTACGTGAAGAAATTTCAAACTTCATGAGCAGAAAGTATAATCTTGCTTATTCTCCTGATTCAGAGATTCTTGTAACAGTCGGTGGCAGTGAGGCTATCGATCTCTGCATACGTACACTTATAAATCCCGGTGATGAGGTTCTTATTCCCGAGCCGAGCTTTGTCTGCTATGTTCCAATTACACAGATGGCAGGCGGTGTGCCTGTAACAATTACAACAAAGGCAGAAAACAAATTCCGTCTTACCCCGGAAGAGGTGGAAGAGAAGATAACAGATAAAACAAAGCTCCTCATACTGCCTTTCCCGAATAACCCGACAGGTGCGGTTATGAGAAAAGAGGACCTTGAGGCAATTGCAAAGGTCTGTATAAAGCATGATATCCTCGTTCTTTCCGATGAAATTTATTCTGAGCTCACATACGGTAAGGAAAAGCATGTCTCCATGGCTTCAATCGACGGAATGTGGGAGAGAACAATTGTAATCAACGGTTTCTCCAAAACCTATGCAATGACAGGCTGGCGTCTTGGTTATGCGGTAGGTCCGAGCGAGATTATCACACCAATGACAAAGCTCCACCAGTTTGGCATAATGAGTGCACCAACCATGTCACAGTATGCAGCAATCGAGGCTCTTGCCAACGGTGACGAGGATATCGAAACCATGAAAGAGAGCTATGACATGCGTCGTCGTCTCATTGTTGACGGTCTTAACAAAATCGGTCTTACATGTTTTGAGCCTGAAGGTGCTTTCTATGTATTCCCATCCATTAAATCAACAGGTTTAACATCTCAGGAATTCTGCGAAAAGCTCATCTATTCCAAGAGAGTTGCGGTTGTTCCCGGAGATGCTTTCGGTGAGTGCGGAGAGGGCTTCGTAAGAATTTCCTACTGCTACTCAACTCAGCACATAACCGAGGCACTTGAGCGTATGGGAGAATTTGTTAAGGAGCTTAAGAATGGCAACTAAACCCCAGGTTTTTATTGATAAATGTGACTCCTATGATTCCGATATACTGCTTGCTCTTTTCAGAGAAAGATTTGCTCAGCTTAAGATGAACGAGAAAATAAGACCGGGCATGACAGTTGTAATCAAGCCTAATCTTATTATGAAGTCATCCCCCGATGCGGCTGCGATAACTCACCCTGAGGTAACAGCTGCCGTCGGCAGAGTGGTTAAGGAATTGGGAGCAAAGGTTCTCATAGCGGAATCCAGCGGCGGTGTTTTTACAGAGCAGAGTGTAAAATCTGTCATGAACGGTTGCGGTTATACGGCCATAGCAGAGAAGTACGGATTTGAGATTTATAAAGACTGCGAGTATCAGGCGGTAAATCTTCCTGACGGAAAAATCTGCCGTACTCTCACAGTCATAAAACCCTATGTCAATCCTGATTTCGTCATTGACATAGCAAAACTCAAAACACACTGCATGACCACCTTCAGCGGTGCAACAAAGAATCTCTTCGGTACCGTTCCGGGACTTATGAAGCCGGAGCTTCATTTCCGCTATCCGGAGCTGAATGATTTTTCAAAAATGCTCATAGATTTATCAGAGTACATCAGACCTGATTTATGTATAATCGATGGTATAGACGGAATGGAGGGTGACGGCCCCACAGGCGGAAGCCCAAGACATGTTGGCCTGGTATTTACAGGATTAAGTTCCTATGCGGTGGATATGGTGGCTTCGTCTTGTATCGGCCTAAACCCAATGGAGATTCGTATGCTTAAAGAGGCAAACGAGCGTGGGCTGTGCCCTGACTCTGTTGATGAAATTGATGTAATAGGCGAGAGTATAGCCGCTGTTAAAATCGTCAGTTTCAAAAGACCTAAGAGCAAGAGCGTAGATTTTGCCAAGTATGTTCCCGGTTTTCTTCAGCCTCTTGTAAAGAAGATAACTACCCCAAAGCCGAAGATAGATACAAAGAAGTGTGTGGGCTGTGGAAAATGTGCAGAGAGCTGTCCACAGCATACAATAGAGATAAAGGATAGAAAGGCTGTTATTAACTACGATAAATGCATAAAATGTTTCTGCTGTCACGAGATGTGTCCGATGCATATTATCAAGGTCAAGCGTTTCAGCCTGTTTGATTTGTGATATGAAAATTACAGCAAATGCAAAAATAAATCTTACCCTTGATATTACGGGAAAAAGACCCGACGGTTACCATGACCTCGAAACAGTCATGCAGAGTATTTCTTTGAGCGATACACTCACAATGGAGAGAATAGCAGAACCGGAGATAAAACTTACCTGCAGTAAAGAAGGAATCCCTACAGATTCCCGTAATACAGTATATAAAGCGGCTGAAAAGCTGTTAAGCTATGCGGGTATAAAAGATGAAGGTGTAAGCATATACATCGAAAAGGAAGTGCCTTCAGAGGCAGGTCTTGGTGGCGGCAGTGCCGACGCCGCGGCAGCCCTCAGGGGAATAAAAGAACTTTTCGATATAGAAATACCCGATTCAGAGCTTTACAATATTGCAAGATCAATCGGAGCCGATGTTCCGTTCTGCCTTCACGAGGGAACATGTCTCTGTGAGGGAATAGGTGAGAAGATGACAGAACTCAAGCCTTTGCCGGATTGTGTCATTTTGATCAGTAAACCACCTGTCGGCGTATCCACAGGCAGAGCCTATGCCGAGACAGACAGCCACCCTCAGCTTGATAATTTCGATACTCCTGCCATGTTAAAGGCAATAGAGTCCGAAGATATAGCAGAGATTTCAAAAGCAGTCGGCAACAGATTCGATTTTGTTCTTCAGGTTCCTGAGGTTCAGGAGATTAAGAAAATCATGCTTGCAAACGGAGCTCTTTGCTCATGTATGAGTGGAAGCGGATCTTCTGTATTCGGAATTTTTACCGATAACGATACGGCAGAGAAGGCAAAACAGGCCCTCACAGCCAAAGGTGAAAACTTTATATGTAAGCTTGTAAATAATTTACAATAACAAATACATATATATTTATAAAGTCGTTCAGAATTTCTGAACGACTTTAATTATATGAGCATAAATAAGTCTGAATTTGAAATAACAGCACCATAATCCTGAATATAGAATTTCTATATACATATTATTATGAATTTTGTTGGTAAATATGCACAAATTGCAGCTCGAGTATTTTGTGTGTATCATACAAGTATATAAATAAAAGAAAATTTAGAAAATTGTGTTGACTTATTTATAAAGACCCAGTATAATAGCAACTGTCAGATGGAGATACACTCCTGAAGACCTAACAAAGAGTACGTGTTGTGAAAAATCCACACCTTATATAAAAGAGAGTCCGCTGAAATATAGCGGACTTTCTTTTTTGTATTTTCAGTTGAAATTGTGGCGGAATTAAGTTAGAATTATCACAACAATTTTATTTGCAAGGGAAATTATAACCATGAGAATAATCAAGACAGAAGATATAATCAGAACCGTAAAGAATATATGCATAGATGCAAACCGTGTTCTCCCGTGTGATCTTGAAAAGCTTATTAACGACAGCGTAAACACAGAGAGCAACGAGACCGGCAAGTCCATTCTCGGTGATATCTGTGCAAATATGGATGCTGCAAGAGAGATGAACATTCCAGTTTGTCAGGATACAGGTATGGCAGTCATTTTCGCAGAGGTGGGCAGAGAGGTTTACATTGACGGTAATTTTGAGGATGCAATCAACAAGGGTGTCCGTCAGGGTTATGTTGAAGGACTTCTCCGTCTTTCCGTAGTAAAGGATCCTATCCGCCGTGGCAACACCAACGATAACACTCCTGCAATCATTCATACAAGAATAGTAGACGGTGATAAGATTAAAATCACAGCCGCACCAAAGGGATTCGGCAGTGAGAATATGTCAAGACTGAAGATGTTCACACCTTCAGCAACCCAGGAGGAAATAATTGACTTTGTTGCAGAGACAGTAAAAGTTGCAGGAAGTAATCCGTGTCCTCCGATTGTCCTCGGTGTCGGAATCGGCGGCGACTTTGAGATGGTAGCTTATCTTGCAAAGAAGGCTCTCTGCAGAGATGTCTCAGAGAGGAACGCAGATCCATTCTATGCGGAGCTTGAGAAGAAAATGCTCGATGCCGCAAACGCAACAGGCGTCGGCCCACAGGGCTTTGGCGGGGATGTTACTGCTCTCGCAGTTAATATCGAGACTTATCCTACCCATATTGCAGGTCTCCCGGTAGCTGTAAATGTAGGCTGTCATGTAACAAGACACAAGACCGCAATAATCTGATTTGAGAAATTCGAGGTGCAGTTCGTTATCATTACGAATTGCACCTTTTTAATTTAGAAATATCTTTATATTTATATGTTTCTATGATAGAATAAACCCAAAAGAAACGAGATAAATCAGGAAGGAATAATATATGTCAAAATTTGAACTGGTATGTCCCTGTATGCTGGGCGTTGAAGGCCTTGTAGCACAGGAGTTAAGAGATAATGGAATGGAAAATGTCCGCCCGGAAAACGGTAAGGTGGTTTTCAGCGGTGGATTTGAAGAAATCGCAAGAGCAAATATCACATCAAGATATTCAGAGAGAGTTCAGATTCTCCTCGGTACATTTTACGCTGAAAGTTTTGATATGCTTTTCGAGGCTGTCAAAAAGCTTCCGTGGGAGGAGTTCATCGGCAGAAGCGACACATTCCCTGTAAAGGGCAGAAGTCTCTCCAGTAAGCTTACAAGTATTCCTGACTGTCAGAAAATCATCAAGAAGGCGGTTGTTGAGCGCCTCAAGCAGAGCTATCACATGGACTGGTTCCCCGAGGAAGGACCTGTTCATCAGATTCAGTTCCTTATTCTCAAGGATAAGTGCAGTATTATGCTCGATACTTCCGGTGAAGGTCTGCATAAGCGTGGATACAGAAAAAAGTCCACTGAAGCACCAATCAAAGAGACTCTCGCCGCTGCAATGTGCAATATAGCAAGGGTTCGTACAGATGCAACCTTCTACGATCCGTTCTGTGGCTCCGGTACAATATTAATAGAAGCCGCAATGATGGCGCATAACATTGCACCGGGAATCAGACGTCATTTCGCCTCCGAAAAATGGGGAGTTATGTCCAATCAGATCTGGGAGCAGGAGAGAACAAGAGCAAGAGATTTAATCAACAAAGAGGCAGAATTCCAGGCTTATGGTTTCGACTTGGATCCTTCCGCAGTTGAACTTGCTCAGTCCAATGCAATCAAAGCCGGTGTTTCCAAGAAAATTCACCTCAGCGTTGCAGATGTTAAGGACTTTGCTCCCGATACTCAGTACGGCTGTGTTGTAACTAATCCACCTTATGGTGAGCGTCTTCTCGATATAAAGGGCGCACAGGCTATTTATAAAACTATGGGTAAGGTTTTCGAGAGAAAGCCGGGCTGGAGCTATACCATCATCAGCCCTGATGAGGACTTCGAGCGTTGCTTCGGTAAATCAGCCGACAAACGCCGTAAACTTTATAACGGTATGATTCGCTGTCAGGTTTATCAGTACTTTAAGAATAAATAATGAGATATATATTTATTGTCAATCCCAAAGCCGGAAAGAAAGACAGTACGAAAATTTATGTGTCTGATATTGAAAAACACATGAAAAATCGGGATATACCTTTTGAGATAATCGAGACCACCCACGCTCGTAATGCCACAGAAATAGTCAAAGCAAAAATAAGTCAGTACAAAGGTGATAAACTTCGATTTTACGGTTTCGGCGGTGATGGCACTCTCCGTGAACTATGTGAGGGAGTGGCGAATGAACCAAATGCAGAGCTGGGAATTTTCCCTGTGGGAAGTGGCAACGATTATATAAAGATTTTCGGTGAAAAGGATAAATTCCTTGACTTCAAAGCACAGCTTAACGGTAAGTCTGTAAAGCTGGATGCAATTAAATCGGAATTCGGCATTTCCCTCAATATATGCTCCGTCGGTCTCGATGCCAAAGTTGCCCACAATATGGTAAAGTTTAAGAACCTTCCTTTTGTGAGTGGTTCTGTTGCATATGATCTGGCTCTTGTAAAAAGTCTGCTTTCGGGTCTTGGAGAAAATCTGAATGTCAGACTTCATACTGCAAAAGGTATTGAAGAATTCAAAGGTGAATTTCTTTTTGCTCTTGCCGCCAACGGGCAGTACTACGGCGGTGGTTTCCGCGGGGCTCCAAAGTCAATAGCCAATGATGGCATCATGGATTTAATCCTCATAAAGAAGCCGCCTCTTTATCTTATTCCAAGCCTGATAGGGGTGTATAAAAGAGGCGAGCATATCGACAGTCCCGTGTTTCGGAAATATATGATTTACAGGCGTGGAACAAAAATGGAGATAAGTACATGGCGTGACATTCCGTCGAATCATGACGGAGAATGTTCGGTTATAACAGAAGAAAGTTTTGAGGTTATGCCCTCAGCAGTTAATTTTATACTGCCTGAAGGTGTTTCATATCCGTAACCTCATAATATAAGTATCAGTGTGGATTATCATAAACTCGAAAGGAGTTAAAAGATTATGTATCAGTTTGACAGAGAAGCATACAACAAAAGAATGTCATGGTATCTCCATGACCGTTTTGGCATGTTCATTCACTGGGGCATCTATTCCATTCCCGCAAGAGGAGAGTGGGTTCGCTCTGTGGAAGAAATGCCTGAGGAAAACTATGTTCAGTTCTTCAATGAGTTCAACCCGGTGGATTTTGACCCAAAGAAATGGGCAAGAGCGGCAAAAGAGGCCGGAATGAAATATGCCGTGCTGACAGCAAAGCATCATGACGGTTTTTGCCTGTTTGATTCCAAACTTACAGACTGGAAAGTAACCAATACACCGTATGGAAAGGATATAGTTCGTGAATATCTTGATGCTTTCCGTGCAGAAGGCCTGAAGGTCGGACTTTATTATTCTGTCATCGACTGGCATCACCCTGATTTTCCGTCTTATAACGATCGTTATCATCCTCTTAGAAATTGTGAGGCGGAAAAGGACAGAGAGCGAAATTTTGATAATTACCTCAAATATATGCACGGTCAGGTTGAAGAGCTCTGCAGAGATTACGGAAAACTCGATATCATGTGGTACGATTTTTCCTACGACGATATGCGTGGTGAAAAATGGAAGGCTTCAGAGCTTGTAAGAATGGTTCGTTCCTATCAGCCTGATATTATTCTTGATAACCGCCTGGAAGTTAGCGGAACAGGTTTCGGCTCCATAGCAACCGAGAACCCAACAGAGTACAGCGGTGATTTTGTAAGTCCTGAGCAGATTATTCCACCGGCAGGCTTCAAAGATGATAGCGGAAGAAACATTCCCTGGGAAGCCTGTATAACCATGAACAACAACTGGGGTTACCATGCAAAAGATACCAACTGGAAACCTGCAGACATGCTTATCCGTAAGCTGGTTGAGTGCGTAAGCAAGAACGGTAATTTCCTTCTGAATGTAGGTCCCGATGCAAGGGGTAATATTCCGAAAGCAAGCCTTGAGAGACTTGCCCGGATAGGCGAGTGGATGCGTGATAATTCCGAGTCAGTTTACGGATGCGGTGCGGCTGATCTGCCAAAACCGGAAAACGGTCGCCTCACAGCAAAGGGCAGGAGCATATACTATCATATCTATGAAAATTCCATTGGCAGCATATGGCTCGAAGGTATAAAGAAAGAGGAAATTAAGTCAATCCGACTTCTCAGTGACGGTACTGAGGTTAAGCTTGCGGATAACTGGATGGTTGAGAATTATCCGGACGCAGTTTTTGTAGACGTGTCATCCACACCATATCTTCCGGATGCGATAGATACAGTCCTCAGAATAGATTTGAAGTGAGGTGCAGTTATGAAACCGAAACTTTTCAGAAGTGAAAAATTATGCGACAGGGTTACAAGAATATTCGGCATTACCGATGAAATCATGTATCTTATTGAGGGCGGAGAAAAAGCCATGCTTGTAGATACCGGTGTGGGTATAGGCAAACTGAAAGATTATGTGGAATCCCTTACCGATAAGCCTGTTACGGTTGTTTTAACTCATGGTCATATAGATCACGCAATGGGCGGCAGAGAATTCGATGAGGTATATCTTGCAAAAGAAGATTTTCCGATTTATATGGCAGACGGAGCCATAGAGTCCAGAAACGAATATGTCAAAATGATGCTTGGTATCATTTTCGGTAAGGATAAGGACATATTTTCAACTTTTGAATCGGAAGATTTCATTAATCCCGATTTTGAAACCGATAAGCCTTTCTCAGTACTTGAAATTGGCAGGGTTTTCAATCTCGGCGGGGTTCATGTCAGAGTGCTTGATGCAAAGGGACACACACCCGGTTCAATTGCTCTTCTTATTGAGGAAGAGAGAATGCTCATTATGGGTGATGCCGGAAATACAAATACTTTCCTTTTCTTCGAGGGCTGTTCCAGCATAGAAGAATATAAAGATGACATGCTTCGTCTCAAATCCGAAACTGAAGGAAAATATGACAGAGTACTTCTTTCTCACGGAAACGGAGATGTCAAAAACGATCTCATAGATTCACTCATAGAGCTCTGTGATGATATAATGTCGGGTAATGTTGATGACGAAACCTATTATTTTATGGGAAGTCCCGCACTTCTGGCAAAATCCCGTGACGGTAATTTCAAAAGAATTGACGGCGGAACAGCAAATATCATTTACAGTAAAGATAATGTTTTCAGAAAAGGATAAAGCCTCAGTTTGCATTTTTCATGCCGAAGTGTTATAATAATACAATCTTTTGTATAAATGAAAGGCGATTATTATGGGTAAATATTTCGGAACAGATGGTTTTCGCGGTAAAGCCGGCGTAAATCTTACTGTTGAACATGCATATAAAATCGGCCGTTTTCTCGGCTGGTACTATTCAGATAACGGTAAAAAGAAAGCACAGATTGTAATCGGTAAAGACACCCGTCTTTCCTCATATATGTTTGAGTACAGCCTTGTTTCCGGTATTACAGCTTCCGGTGCAGATGCTTATCTTCTTCATGTAACAACAACTCCTTCTGTGGCTTTTGTAACTCAGTCAGAGGATTTCGACTGTGGTATCATGGTTTCCGCCAGCCACAATCCTTACTATGATAACGGAATCAAACTCATCAATTCTCAGGGCGAGAAGATGGATGAAGAAACCATACTCAAGGTTGAGGAGTACATAGACGGTAAAATTCCTGAGATTCCGTTTGCATCCATGGATAACATCGGTGTAACGGTAGACTTCTTTGCGGGAAGAAACCGCTACATTGCATATCTTCTTGCTCAGGCAAGAAAGTCATTTAAGAACTACAAAGTGGGTCTTGACTGCGCAAACGGTTCCGCATATAACATTGCGAAAATCGTTTTCGATGCTCTCGGTGCAAAAACCTATGTAATTAACAATCATCCAAACGGAACAAATATCAACACAAATGCAGGTTCAACTCATATTGAGGGACTTCAGAAGTTTGTTGTCGAGAACGGTCTCGATGTCGGTTTTGCTTTTGACGGTGATGCCGACAGATGTCTCGCTGTTGATGAAAACGGTGAGGTTGTAACAGGTGATGCCATCATGTATCTTTATGGTATGTACCAGAAAGAGAGAGGTCACCTCACAAACAATACAGTTGTAACTACAATCATGTCCAATTTCGGACTTTACAAGGCATTTGATGCCGCAGGAATCAATTATGAAAAAACCGATGTAGGTGATAAGTATGTTTACGAAAACATGGTAAAGAACGGTCATATCATCGGCGGAGAAGATTCCGGTCATATCATTTTCAGTAAATATGCAACAACAGGCGACGGACTTCTCACAGCCATCAAGGTTATGGAAGTCATGCTTGCAAGCAAAGTAAGTTTAAGCGAACTTACAAAGGGATTTGTCAAGTATCCTCAGCTTCTTGTAAATGTAAGAGTTACAAGCAAGGAAGAGGTTAACAATGATGCCGAGGTTCAGGCAGAGGTAAAGAAAGTTGCAGAAGCTCTCGGTGATTCCGGACGCATACTCGTACGCCAGAGTGGAACAGAGCCTGTAATCCGTGTCATGGTAGAGGCAGCAACAGATGAAGAATGCCACAAGTATGTATATCAGGTTGTGGATTTCATCAAGGCAAAAGGTTATGAGGCAAAAGCCTAAACAATTTCAATAATCAGGGCAGACTGTAAAAGGTCTGCCCATTCGGTTTTTTACGGGAAACTTTTTCTGATAAATTGCTAACATGCTAAAGCAATATAATATAATTATTTATGAAAGGGAACTCACATGTCTATAAAAAACAATTTACTTCGACATACAATCAATGTACTGCTGGTAATACTGGGAAATGCTATGGTGGCTTTTGGCGTATGTTATTTTATTATTCCGATGGATTTGATTATGGGAGGAGTTACAGGTTTAAGCCTAGCCATGAATCATTACTTCGGAATAGATATTGCCGTAACAGCTTACATTATCAATATATTTTTCTTTTTTGTCGGTCTCATTTTTATTGGAAAAAAATTTGCCGTGGGTATAGTCATCAGTACCCTTGCATATCCTACCTTTCTTGCCATTTTCAAGTCTATCCCGGGCCTTTCATATGCCGGAGAAGAAAAAATGCTCGGTATTATTTTTGCGGCTCTTCTTGTCGGTGCGGGTGGTGGACTCATACTCAGAAACGGAGCATCCAGTGGCGGACTTGAAGTTTTAGCCTCGGTTCTTAATGCCAGATTCGGAATTTCCATAGCGCTAATTGTAAACTTCGAGGATGTTCTTATTCTTTTTGCTCAGCTTCCGTATTCAAGTATAGATTCCATACTTTATGGTCTGTTAATTACCTTTGTTCTTGCACTTGTGCTCGATAAGGTTCTCATGATAGGTCAGAGCAAAACTCAGGTGGTAGTAGTATCCAATGAGTGGAAGAAAATCCGAGAAATGATACTTCACGATCAGGACATGGGCTGTACACTTCTTCATGCTACATCAGGGTTTGCGAACGAAGAAACCAACGCTGTAATGTGCGTATTATCAAACCGAAAACTGTTCAAACTTCACGAGGCAATACTTGATATTGACGAACGTGCATTTATTATTACAAGTGAAGTTACCAACGTAAAGGGCAGAGGTTTCACAATTCCGAAAATTTGGGCTTCGCGTGAATAAAATTCTTTATTTCACTTGAATAATGTGTTATAATAAGCCTACCTATAAATGAAAGGAAGATTTGATTATGACAATTTTAGTTACCGGTGGAGCCGGATATATAGGAACTCATACCTGTGTTGTTCTTTTAAACAAAGGCTATGATGTAGTAGTAGTTGACAATCTTTGCAACAGCAAGGTTGAAGCTGTAAAGAGAGTTGAGAAAATTACAGGAAAGCCTGTAAAGTTTTACGAGAATGATGTGTGCGACAAAGATGCATTAAGAAAGATTTTCTCCGAAAATAAGATTGATGCGGTTATTCACTTTGCAGGTTTAAAGGCTGTCGGTGAGTCTGTTGCTCTCCCGCTTAATTATTATGAGAACAACCTCGTTTCCACATTAAGCCTTATTACTGTTATGGCAGAGTATAAGTGCAATAACATAATCTTCTCCTCTTCCGCAACTGTTTACGGTGACCCGGCTACTGTTCCGATTCGTGAAGATTTCCCTCTTTCCACCACAAATCCATATGGTACAACAAAGCTTTTCATAGAGAGAATTCTCACAGACTATGCTTTTGCCAACAAAGAATTCAATCCTATTCTTTTAAGATACTTCAATCCTGTCGGTGCTCACGAGTCCGGTCTTATCGGTGAAGATCCAAAGGGAATTCCGAATAACCTCACACCATACATCGCTCAGGTAGCAGTAGGCAAGAGAGAGCATGTAAATGTTTTCGGTAACGATTACCCAACTCCTGACGGAACAGGTGTAAGAGACTATATCCATGTTATGGATCTTGCAGAGGGTCATGTAGCCGCTCTCAAGAAGTATGAAGAGGAAAACTGCGGTCTTCAGATTTACAATCTCGGAACAGGTAACGGTTACTCTGTTCTTGATGTTATCAAGGCATTCAGCAAGGCAGCGGGCTTCGATATTCCATATGTAATCACAGACAGAAGACCCGGTGATATTGCCGAGTGCTATGCAGACCCTGCAAAGGCATATAACGAGCTTGGTTGGAAGGCAGAAAAGAATATAGATGATATGTGTGCCGATGCCCTCAGATGGCAGAAGCAGAATCCTGACGGATATGGCGAATAAGAGAATTATTCTTGCGTCAGGTTCTCCCAGACGTAAAGAGCTTATGCTTCAGGCCGGTTATGAATTCGAGGTTATTTCTCCCGAGGTGGATGAAACCATTCCCGAGGGTACATCACCCGATAAAGCCGTGGAAATGTTATCCGCCAGAAAAGCCGCTGCAATAGATGCAGGTGATGCGGTTATTCTGGCTGCTGATACAGTTGTTGCTTTTGACGGCGTAATTCTCGGTAAACCGGCTGACGAAGAAGATGCTGTAAATATGCTCAGAATGCTTTCCGGAAGAACACACAATGTATATACCGGAGTAAGCATACGCTGTGGTGATAATACAGAAACTGTCTCAGTAAGTTCAGAGGTTACCTTTTATGAGCTCAGTGAAGAAGAAATTTCTGCTTATGTTGCCACGGGAGAGCCCCTTGATAAGGCAGGAGCCTACGGCATTCAGGGCAAGGGAGGTCTGCTTGTAAAGGAAATCAAAGGCGATTATTACAATATTGTCGGACTTCCGATTGCAACCGTATCAAGAATGATTAATAAAATTTAAGTGTATCCGCAAACTGAAAACTTGGTTTGCGGATTTCTTGCAAGGAGTAATTATGAACTTTGAAGAATACAAAGCTCTTAAATCTACGATAGAGTATCACATGAATCGTTACTATAACGAGGATGCTCCTGAGATAAGCGACTATGAGTATGATCTTCTGATGACTCAGCTGAAAACCGCAGAAAAGGAACACCCTGAGTGGGTCAGCTCCGATTCTCCAACTCAGAAGGTCGGTGGAGTAGCAAAACGTGAGGCAGGTGTGAAAATAACTCACAATGTTCCCATGCTCTCCATTGAGGATGTCTTTAACAAAGAAGATGTTCGTGCCTGGGCAGAGAAAGTTCTCGCAATGCACCCTGATGCGGTATTCTCCGTAGAGCAGAAAATAGACGGACTCAGCCTTTCTCTTCGTTATCGCAGAAAAGAAAGTGGCAAAATGGAGCTTTTTGTTGCCGAGACAAGAGGTGATGGATTTGTCGGAGAAGATACCCTTGCAAATGCTCTGGTAATTCCCGACATAAAGCAGGAACTTGATCTCGACTGCGATTATCTCGAACTTCGAGGAGAGGTCTACATGACCCATGAGGCCTTCGAAAAGTTTAACGAGATTCAGGAGCAGAATGGCAAAAAGCTTGCTGCCAATCCACGTAATCTTGCTGCAGGAACCCTGCGTCAGCTTGATCCTTCCATAACAAAAGAACGTGGTCTGTGCATGTTCGTTTTTAATATTCAGGATGGTCCGCAGGACTTTATGGCATCACATGCAGACGGTCTTGAAAAATTAAGCAATGCCGGAGTAAAAACCGTATTCCATAAAAAGTGTTACACAATAGAAGAAATTCTTGCAGCAATTGATGAAATCGGAGACATGCGATCGGAGCTTCCGTATGATATCGACGGTGCAGTAGTTAAAATCGATCAGATTTCATACAGAGCGGATTTTACTTCAAGTGCCAAATACAGCGCAGGTCATATAGCCTATAAATATCCGCCTGAAGAGAGAGTGGTTGTCATGGATGAGATTCTCGTGGATGTAGGCAGAACAGGCAAACTTACATTCACAGGTGTATTCCATGATAAAGAAAAGGGCGGCCCCGCAATGCTTTGCGGAACAAGTGTAACAAGGGCAACTCTCCATAATCAGGACTATATCAATGATATGAAAATCGGTATAGGCGGTTCTTATAAGCTCTTTAAATCCGGAGAGATTATTCCAAAGCTGAATGGTTGTGTGGATGAGCCTGCAGAAGTTTACAAAGCTCCATCTCTTTGTCCGGTATGTGGCGAAGAGCTTGTCCGTGAGGCTGATACAGCAGATATCCGCTGTGTAAACCCATCATGCCATGCACAGCTTTCAAGAACCATATCTTACTTTGCCTCCGTAAACTGTATGAATATTGTTGGCCTGGGAGAAACTCTTGTTGATGCTCTTGTGAAAGACGGCTATCTTAACAGCTATGCCGATATATATGCACTCAGAGAGAGCAGGGAAGAGCTCATCGAAAAAGGCATTATCGGCAAGGCAAAGAATACAGATAAAATCCTTGCGGCAATTGAAAAATCCAAAGAGAATGATCCTGTAAAGCTTCTCACATCCCTTGGAATAAGAAATGTCGGAAACTCCACCTCAAGGGCACTTATGGATGAGTTTCAGTCAATAGATGAACTTGCAAATGCACCTGTCGAGAGACTTACCGGTATAATGGATGTAGGCGAAACCACAGCTTCATGCATTTACGATTTTTTCCATAATGACCATAATATGGCGGTTATTGAGAAGCTGAGAAACTCAGGTGTGAATATGACCATGCCGGAACTCTCCGAAAAAGGAGACAAACTTGCAGGTCTGACAATAGTAGTAACCGGAACTCTTCCAACTCTTGGCAGAAAAGATGCCGAGAAGCTCATTGCGGATAATGGAGGAAAATGCACAGGAAGTGTAAGCAAAAAGACAAGTTATGTCCTTGCCGGTGAGGCTGCGGGATCCAAGCTTACAAAAGCCCAGTCTCTGGGAATTCCCGTGATTGACGAAGAAGCTTTCCTTAATATGATAAAATAAATATTTATAAGGGGGATTTTCACATATGATTACAGATTTCAATGAACTCTATGCAGGTAATACAGAAATACAGAAAAAAAGATATTCCGAGCTTACAGAGCACTTTTCGACATTTTTTGATATAAACGACGGAATTGAATATTTCTCTGCACCGGGCAGAACGGAAGTTGGCGGAAACCATACAGATCATCAGCATGGCAGAGTTCTTGCGGCTGCTGTAAACATGGATATCATAGCAGCAGCGGTTAAGACAGATGATAATATTATTACGCTCAAGTCACACGAGTATGAGAAGGTAGACCGTGTCGATGTGAGTGTTCTCGATATACAGGATGCAGAAAGGGAGAAGTCAGCATCCCTCATTCGCGGAGTATGTGCAAGATGTGTAGAACTTGGTTATAAAGCAGGTGGATTCAGCGCTTATACCATGTCCAGTGTCCTCAAGGGATCGGGTCTTTCCAGTTCTGCCGCATTTGAGGTTCTCGTAGTTACAATACTCAACCACCTTTATAACGATGATAAAATCTCCGCTGTTGAAGTTGCTCAGATTGCTCAGTATGCTGAAAATGTATATTTTGGAAAGCCATCAGGTCTTATGGATCAGACAGCGTCCAGCGTCGGCGGTTTCACAGCTATAGATTTTAACGATCCGAAATCACCAAAGCTGGAGAAGATAGATTTTGACCTGAAAAAATATGGTCACAATCTCTGTATTGTAGATACAAAGGGAAGCCATGCGGACCTTACCGGTGAGTATGCGTCAATACCGGTTGAGATGAAGTCTGTCGCAGGGTTCTTCGGTAAGGAAGTTCTCCGTGATGTTGACGAAATTGAGTTTGTAAAGAATATTGCTGTGCTCAGAGAGAAGTTCGGTGACAGAGCTGTGCTCAGAGCAATGCATTTCTTTGATGATAACCGCACAGCGCTCGATGAGGCAGAAGCTCTCAAAGCCGGTGACTTTGAGAAATTCCTTACGCTTGTAAAAAAATCCGGAACATCATCACTTATGAAGCTCCAGAACGTGTTTGCTTCAAGTGCACCATCACAGCAGGGCATAACTCTCGGTCTTGCAGTAACCGAACGTATCCTGAACGGAAAGGGCACTTTCAGGGTTCACGGCGGTGGATTTGCAGGTACAATGCAGGCATATGTTCCCGATGAACTTCTTGCTGAGTATATTTCGGGAGTTGAGTCTGTTTTCGGAGAGGGGTCATGTCATGTTCTCTCTGTCAGAAACGCCGGTGGTACAAAAGTAATCGGTATATGATTTCATAGTGTCGGTCCTTATGGTCCGGCACTTTTCTTATATGTCAAGGCTTGAATATAATTTTCTTGGGCTTATAATCATAGTATGTTATGAACAGAGGTGAGTGTTGTATGTCATATGCCTGTATAAAAGTAAATAAGAACGGTGCGGCTGTGGCTGCGGATTCCAGGATAAGCTTCGGCAGACTTCATCTGGACAAAGGCAGAAAATCCTTTGTATCATCTCAGGGAAAAATGGTTTTTGCCTATGTGGGTCTGTTTTCATATACATTTGAGAATTTCGGTAAATCGGTATACGATTTTATGTATGACGATAATATACCACTCTCGGAAAGAATTAACCTCGCTTCATCATATATTAAAATGCAGACACTCAGAATAAAAACCTTTCTGAAAGATGACAGTCGTTCTGATATAATCTTTGCCGGGTATGAAAACGGAGAGATAATCACAGGTACTGTTATGCTCAGGAACGGAACAGAGAAAAGAAAAATCTATCGCAACCCTTCAGCTCTTGTTCTGGAAGCAGGGAAAAACTCTGCAGAGCTCAGCACAATAAAGATTCATGTTCCGAGCCCGGATATTCCTGTCGAAGATCTCAGAAAAGAGGCTGAGAAAAGGGTAACGGAATCAATAGAATATGACAGAACGATGAAACAGCAGAACAGGAAATATTACGATACAGTCGGCGGAAGAATTCAGTCGTTTGCAATAAGGTGGTAATATGGCAGATTTGATTTTCAGATACGGAGCAATGGGCTCGTCAAAAACCGCAAATGCCCTCATGCTCAGATATAACTATGAGGAGAAAGGTCAGAAGGCTGTTCTTCTGAAACCGGCAACAGATAGCCGTGACGGAGATAAAACAGTAAAATCAAGAATAGGGCTTCAGGCTGAGTGTTTTATTGCTGAGGAGTATCTCAGAAACGGAGATGAAGTTTTCACAGGCATTGATGCATTAATTGTTGACGAGTGTCAGTTTTTGAACCCGGAAGATGTTCAGAGACTGGCATATATAGCAGATTTCTATGATATTCCTGTGTATTGTTATGGCCTCAGAACCGATTTCAGGTCACATATGTTTCCTGGATCAGCAAGGCTTTTTGAACTTGCCGATAAGATAGAGCAGATTCCGACAGTATGCTGGTGTGGTCGCCGTGCCCATTTTAATGCCAGAGTATCTGATGGCAAACTTGTCAGAGAGGGTGAACAGGTTCTGCTTGGTGGAAATGAAAGTTATGTGGCTCTTTGCCGTAAACATTTTTACGAAGGAAAACTTTCTGCAGAATAAATAAAAAACACTTGACTTTTTATATTAATGAA
Organism: Clostridia bacterium; assembly: GCA_030526115.1. Classification (GTDB taxonomy): domain Bacteria; phylum Bacillota; class Clostridia; order Oscillospirales; family Acutalibacteraceae; genus SIG603. The sequence continues at coordinate 3,310 of JAUNDK010000035.1, read as the reverse complement.
AGTATAATAATAAAGCTGTTTGAAATGTGCTCGTAGCTCAGCTGGATAGAGTGTCTGGCTACGAACCAGAAGGTCGGGGGTTCGAGTCCCTCCGGGCACGCCAGTAATCCACAATCTTCGGATTGTGGATTTTCTTTTATCATAATTATTTTCAAAAAATATTAAATCAATACTTGACAATTTCAGAATAAGGTATTATAATAACGAAGCTGTTTAAACATGTGCTCGTAGCTCAGCTGGATAGAGTGTCTGGCTACGAACCAGAAGGTCGGGGGTTCGAGTCCCTCCGGGCACGCCAGCAACCCACAATTTTCGGATTGTGGGTTTTCTTTTTTGTATAATATTAGAGCCCTGTAAGAAAAAACTTACAGGGCATGATTTTTATCTTTTTAAGAATGTTTTCTTTATGTTTACTTCTCCGGTGGAGAATTCTTTTATCGATCCGTCCGGCATTTCGACAAGCAGATGACAATCATCGTCAATGTCTCTGACAATTCCGCTTTTCTCTTCATCACCCTGAATAAAGCTTATTTCACGGCCTGTCAGAAGTGAGCGTGATCTGTATTCTTCAATGTGATTTGAGTTTGGAATCTTTCTGTAATACTCAAAGAAGTTGTCAATAATTCCTGCGATGATTCTGCATCTTATATCATCTCCGCACTCTTCTTCAAAAACAGCTCCGGCAATGTCGCTTATCTCATCAGGGAATCCACCTTCCGGATACTTGACATTTATTCCTATTCCGAGAACAGCATATTCAAGTTTTCCGCTTTCAAAGTTTACAGAGGCTTCCGTAAGAATTCCGCTTACCTTTCGTTCACGCATGTAAATATCATTTACCCATTTAATCTGAGTTTCAAAGCCGCTTACAGTTTCAATAGCTTTTGCGGTTGCAACAGCGGCTATGGTGGTAATGGAAAGTGACTCCTCAGCAGAGAAAGTAGGTCTGAGCAGTATGCTCATGTAAATACCGGTCTTTTTAGGAGACTCAAACTTTCTTCCGAGTCGTCCTTTACCTGCGGTCTGTTCTTCGCTTATAGCTACAACTCCTTCGGGAGAACCGTCACCTGCAAGTCTTTTAATATAATTGTTTGTTGAGTCAACAACTGGCAGAATATGCAGGTCGATATTTTCATTGCCGTTCAGGTGTTTTCTGATGCCCTGTTCACTTAAAGTATTGTTGTCGGAAACAAGAGTGTAGCCCTTATTGGTAGCGGCTTCAATTTCATATCCCTCTGTTCGAAGGGCCTTTATTGCCTTCCAGATGGCATTTCTTGAGACACCGAGGGAAGAGGCGATTTCTTCACCTGATACAGCCTCTAATTTATTTTCGAGTAAAAACTTCAATACATCATCTTTAACAGACATGTTTCTTCCTCCTGAGGATAAAATACATTATAGTGGAAACCAGACTTAATATTACTGTAATTGATACTATCATAATTGCGCAGTGCATGAAAAATGCATCAGGTAACATTGTGATAACAGGATCCTTGTCCGGGTAGAATATCCAATAGTCATTGTCAAAGGCAAGTTTGTGAAAAGTTACAAAAGTCCATTCCCAGTTTATACTGAGCACGGCTCCCACAAAAGCCGGAATGACAACAGAAGATATTCCACTGAATAACAGAAACCTGTAATTTCGGCCTTTAATTTTCAACAGTGCGGTTATTATAAACATAAGGGAAAAAATAACAGCCATGTATTCAAGTTTTGTAAATATGTTTTTTACTTCTTCAAAATGAATTCTTCCTTCATTGCTCATTGCAAGTCCGTCAAATTCAAGTTTCTCCGCACCCCAGAAATTATTATAGTCAATCAGTATGTCATAGTTTTTTCTTATTTGCTCTTCAGATAGACCTGAGCTCTCACATATATTCAACGCTTTGATATCATGGTAAAACAAAGGTTTAAAATTCAATGTAATCATTACTGACAGACTAATAGCGGCAATCATGAATATTATGCCTGTCAGAATATCGGAATAAAGGGAAGAGGCCTTATTTTTCATTGACTTCACCTCCAAAGAAACCGGAAATCATCATAAGTTCATCATAAATGATACAATGTTTAATATTGTTGTTCTTTACGGCATTACATAAGTCATCAAATTCAAACCACTTTACATCATCTATTTCACTTTCCTGTAAAGTGAAAACGGTATTCACAGGCAGTTGGAGCATATATACATTGTAAATCTGATTGTCTGTGAATTTTTCTCCGTAGAATTCTTCCTCAGAATAAATCGCATTCTGTCCTATGTACTGAAGCTGATTTATATCAATTTCAAGACCAAGCTCTTCTTTAAGCTCCCTTATCGCAGACTCTTCATAACCAATCCCGGCGGGAATATGTCCCGCACTGCTTATATCATAGCAGTTTGGATAAGAATCTTTGTGTGAGCAGCGTTTCTGCACGAGAATAAAAGGCTTATCCTTTTCCAAAGAGTAAATCCAGACATGACTGGTTCTGTGTCTTATTCCTTTTCTGTGAGCTTCACTCCGTTCTGTTATTTCACCGGTCGGTTCGCCGAATTCGTCTACAACATCAAGATATTCCATTTCTTCTCCTTTGTCACCTGTTTTCTCATTATTATGTGACAATTATATCATACACATTGAGAAATAAAAAGTATTAAGCAAGTGTGAATTTACAACTGTTTTGTTGTAAAAACCATATAATAATGCTATAATTCATAAAAAGGAGTGATATTATGAAAATGAGAAAAATTCTGTCACTGCTGTTTGCGCTCATGCTCGTTACAGTATTTGTTTCCAACAGTGCAATGGCTGCCGGAACAAGCATGGCAACGGCAACTTCAATCTCCGTGAACAAGACCTATTCCGCTGACACAAAGGCAGGTACATATTATTACAGATTTACTCTTCCGTCTTCGGGAACAGTTACAATAAGTGTGCCAACCCTTAACAGTCAGGTCCTGAGTATATACAATACATCAAACGTAAAGTTATATACAAAAACACTGAAGAGCAGTTCACCTTCCGCTACATTGTCCACAGCGGCGAAAACCACTCTTTCCGCAGGAACCTATACACTTTCCTACAATCATTCTTCTGCAGGCAAAATCAAGTCAACCATAAAGCTTGGATATGTTTCATCCAATGAGAGTTTTCCGGATTCATCATCAGACAACAGTTATTCCACAGCCAATTCGATTTCTCTCAATAAGACATATTATGGTTTTATGCCGATAAACGATCATACAGACTATTATAAGTTCAAAGTGGGGAAGACAAGCTCGGTAAAACTTCAGTTCAGCACCACGCTCAAAAAATACAGATTATATATT
>JAUNDK010000034.1 GCA_030526115.1 Clostridia bacterium | reverse complement strand
ACAGTTCTCATGTCTGTGAGGTCGTAGTTTTCTGTAAGATACTTACCAATGAAATCTGTTACTTTTGCTGCACCTGAGTTATTGGTGTGAACATCATCGGAGAAATCTTTATTTTCATCCATACATAACTGATCAAGATAGTCAGTTAAATCGAGATAGGTTATATTATTATTCAATGCGAAATCGTACAGATAATCACTATATAAATTAGGTACACCGCATGGAGGACTGAATAAAACCAGCTCAATTTGTTCTTTGTGACATATTTCGGTGATTTCTTCAAGACACTGAATAGAATAATCCGGCAGTGCAATTTGCTCTTCTGAATGCTCTGCAATCTGAATTTTTTCTACGGTGCCAATGCGTTTATATCCCATATTTCGTAGGATATTGTAATTATTTTTTTCTCTGAATGCATTCTTTTTGATTTTTGTCCAGTTTCCATGGAAACTCCATAGTGGGAAATAGTAGGAAACATAGCCTTCGATATTACTTCCAAAAGAATTCTTAAGATATTCTGTTTTATCTACGGAAGAATCCAAAAACTTTGTAGAGTACTTAACAAAATTCATGGCCTCAGTTCCGGCAGTATCAAACTTGTATGTACTGATAAGAATAACTTTAGGATGCTGGTAAATCAGCATATCTTTTAAGTACAGCAAAGTTGTATCAATACCCTGGCTGGGTCCTGTGAAATTAAAGCTTCCTATTCCGTAGTCTTCATAGAGCTGAAACGGAATAATACTTCTGTGAGTAGTGCTTGGTCCTAATCCCATAACTTCAATTGAGTCTTTGGGAAAATTATGTAATGTATTGATTACATCGATATCTCTGTATGAACCGGATGGTCTGGTCAAAAAAGAAAGCTGTGAAAGCAGAATAATAGAAAGACAAATAATTATCAGCAAATTGAATAGACGCTTTATTGTTTTTTTCATCTAGAACCTCCCTGAATGTTAGAACTGGAAGTAGATAAAGTTTGCGGCATCATAGGCAGGGCCATATTTGCCGAAGAGCAGTAAGAATGCAATCATAATCGGAATTGCGATCCATTTAACCCAGTAATCCTGCTTAAGGATAATCTCACGAATCTTAATGCCCTTGTGCTTGCAGATATCAACGAAGATTAATATTGCAATACAGAAAAGCATGAGTCTGAAATTCTTTGCGCTAAGTCCGCATTTATAAAGGGAATCATCAAAGAGTATCCATGGATTGTATGTAAAAATCATAGATTTGATAATTGCCAAAGCCTCAATAAATCTCGACGCTCTGAAGAAAATCCATGAAAAGTCAATAAGAATAAATGTTCCGAGTATATGAGCTAATTTATGTCCGATAGAATCTCTGTTGAGATTCAGAATCTTAACAGCCTTATCTCTTACAGGCTGAAGAACTTCACCGATAATCTGATAAATACCGTTAAGACCGCCCCATGCAACAAAGGACAGGCTTGCACCATGCCATAATCCGCTGACAAGGAAAACTATTAACTTGTTCATATATTTTCTGAACTTGCCCTTACGGCTTCCTCCAAGCGGAATATAAAGATAATCCTTAAACCATGAGGTGAGGGAGATGTGCCAGTTTCTCCAGAATCCGGCAACTGATGTTGCAAGGTAAGGGGCATTGAAGTTTTCCATGAGGTTGAATCCCATGATTTTTGCGGCACCCATGGCAATTGTGGAGTAACCCGAGAAATCGCAGTAAATCTGAACAGCAAAAAGAACTGTTGCTACAATAAGATACATGCCAGGGTAATCCTGATAGTTGTTGTAAACCGTGTCGACAAAGATTGCTACTCTGTCAGCAACTACAATTTTAAGGAAAAATCCCCAGAGCATAAGCAGGAAACCGTCTTTCGCTTCATCATAGTTAAACTTCTTCGGCACAGCAAGCTGTTTTAAGAGGTTCTTGGAACGCTCGATAGGTCCTGCAACAAGCTGAGGGAAAAAGGATACAAACAGAGCATATCTGAAGAAGTTCTTTTCAGCATATATATCATCTCTGTAAACATCCATGGTGTAGCTTAACGCCTGGAAGGTATAGAAAGAAATACCGACTGGGAGCATTACATCGAATACAGGCAGCGAAAGCTGTATATGTGCAAAACCTAATGCCTTTCCGAGAAGATTCATTGCAAAGTTAAAGTACTTAAAGAAGAACAGTATTGCGAGATTGGAAATGAAACTTCCCGCTACAATCAGCTTTTTGTATTTAGCTGATTTTTTCTCGTCGAATTTCATGTTTTTGACTTTTTCAAGTCCGATTCCGCTCAGATAAGTGATAACAGTGGAAGTGAGAATGAGCAGCGCATACTTTGCATTCCAGCACATATAAAAGTAATAGCTGCACAGAAGCAACCAATAGGTCTTTGCTTTTTTCGGTATTATAAAATACAGAAAAGCTACTATCGGAAAGAACAAAAGAAAGTCAATGGAATTAAATAACATAGTGTTCTCCTCAATATGATAATGATATTAAATTATACTATGTAAAATAACAGAATACAATAAAAATTTACATTATATATAAAAATATGCAACTCATTTGTGCATTATTACAAAATCTATTTAACGCATAATATATGAATGTAAGAAAGACTATAAACAAAAATCCCCTGCTTCCGAGGAAGCAGGGGAAATGTATATTAAGCTATATAATCCTTAAGCCGGAATTACTTGCTCTCGATAACAGCCTGAGCTGCAGCAAGACGAGCAATCGGAACACGGAATGGTGAGCAGGATACATAGTTAAGGCCAATCTTATGGCAGTACTTAACAGACTCTGGGTCACCGCCGTGCTCACCGCAGATACCGATGTGGAGCTTTGGATTTACTGGCTTACCCTTGTTGATAGCCATTTCCATGAGCAGGCCAACACCTGTCTGGTCGAGCTTTGCGAATGGATCGTTCTCGAAGATCTTTGCATCATAGTAAGCATTGAGGAACTTACCGGCATCGTCTCTGGAGAAGCCGTATGTCATCTGTGTAAGGTCGTTTGTACCGAAGCAGAAGAAGTCAGCCTCTGTTGCGATATCGTCAGCTGTAAGAGCAGCTCTTGGAATCTCGATCATTGTACCAACTTCGTACTTGAGGTCGCTACCGGCAGCAGCAATCTCAGCGTCAGCTGTCTCAACAACAAACTTCTTAACATACTTGAGCTCCTTGATGTCGCCAACGAGTGGGATCATGATCTCAGGTACGATTGTCCAGTCTGGGTGAGCGTTCTGAACCTTGATAGCAGCGCGGATAACAGCTGTTGTCTGCATCTTTGCGATCTCTGGGTATGTAACAGCAAGACGGCATCCTCTGTGACCCATCATTGGGTTGAACTCGTGGAGAGCGTCGCAGATAGCAACAATCTCTTCAACTGTCTTGCCCTGAGCGTCAGCGAGCTTCTTAATGTCATCAGCCTCTGTTGGAACGAACTCGTGGAGAGGTGGATCGAGGAATCTGATTGTAACAGGGTTGCCCTCAAGTGCCTCGAAGAGACCCTCGAAGTCGCTCTGCTGGAATGGGAGAACCTTCTCAAGAGCAGCTTCTCTCTCTTCAGCTGTTGTGGAGCAGATCATCTCACGGAATGCATCGATTCTGCCCTCGCCGAAGAACATGTGCTCTGTACGGCAGAGACCAATACCCTCAGCACCGAGCTCAACAGCCTTAACAGCGTCAGCAGGTGTATCAGCGTTTGTTCTTACCTTAAGAGTTCTGATCTCGTCAGCCCAAGCCATGATGCGGCCGAATGTACCAGCGATTGTAGCATCAACTGTTGGGATAATGCCCTCGTAGATGTTACCTGTTGTACCGTCGATGGAGATGAAATCGCCCTCGTGATACTCTTTGCCGGCGAGTGTAAACTTCTTGTTAGCCTCGTCCATGTTGATGTCGCCGCAACCGGAAACGCAGCACTCACCCATACCACGAGCAACAACAGCAGCATGAGATGTCATACCGCCACGAACTGTGAGGATACCTTCAGCAGACTTCATACCTGTGATGTCCTCTGGGGATGTCTCGAGTCTTACGAGAATAACCTTCTCGCCTCTCTCAGCCCACTCAACAGCATCGTCAGCTGTGAATACTACCTTACCGCAAGCAGCACCTGGGGAAGCGCCGAGGCCCTTACCGATTGGTGTAGCAGCCTTAAGAGCAGCAGCATCAAACTGTGGGTGGAGGAGTGTGTCAAGGTTTCTTGGGTCGATCATAGCAACAGCCTCTTCAGGTGTTCTCATGCCCTCATCAACGAGGTCACATGCGATCTGAAGTGCAGCCTGAGCTGTTCTCTTACCGTTTCTTGTCTGAAGCATGTAGAGGTGACCGTGCTCAACTGTGAACTCCATGTCCTGCATATCTCTGTAGTGCTTCTCGAGTCTCTCGCAAACTTCCTGGAAGTCCTTGAAAGCCTGTGGGAACTTCTGCTCCATCTCAGCGATTGGCATTGGTGTACGAACACCTGCAACAACGTCTTCGCCCTGAGCATTTGTGAGGAACTCACCCATGAGCTTCTTCTCGCCTGTAGCCGGATCTCTTGTGAAAGCAACACCGGTACCGCAATCATCACCCATGTTACCGAATGCCATGGACTGAACGTTAACAGCAGTACCCCAGGAGAATGGGATATCGTTGTCTCTTCTATATACGTTAGCTCTTGGGTTATCCCAGGAACGGAAAACAGCCTTGATAGCGCCGATGAGCTGCTCTTTTGGATCAGATGGGAAGTCTGTGCCGATCTTAGCCTTGTACTCAGCCTTGAACTGACCAGCGAGTTCCTTGAGGTCCTCAGCTGTAAGCTCAACGTCAAGCTTAACGCCCTTCTTTTCCTTCATCTCATCGATGAGCTCTTCAAAGTACTTCTTACCGACTTCCATAACAACGTCGGAGTACATCTGAATGAATCTTCTGTAGCAGTCCCAAGCCCATCTCTCGTTGCCTGACTGCTCGATGATAGACTCAACAACTGTCTCGTTAAGACCGAGGTTGAGGATTGTGTCCATCATACCTGGCATGGAAGCTCTGGCACCGGAACGAACGGAAACGAGAAGTGGGTTCTTAACGTCGCCGAACTTCTTGCCTGTAACTTCCTCCATCTTTGTGATGTTCTCTTCGATCTCAGCCATGATCTCATCGCTGATACCGCCATCCTCATAATACTGTGTGCAGGCCTCTGTGGAAATTGTAAAGCCCTGTGGAACACGCTCTTTACCAAAGATTGCTGTCATCTCAGCAAGGTTAGCACCTTTACCACCGAGGATCTCACGCATGCTTGCGTTACCTTCAGTGAACTGATAAACAAATTTCTTGCTCATTGGTAATATACCTCCTTAATTATTTACCGACTATATCGGCTAATTACTATTATTTACGCAATTATCCCTTGATGGCATATTTACGCGAAACAATTATAACAGATAATCAAGTTAAATGGAATAGGTTTTTTCGTATTTTTTGTAGGTTTGAGGTATAAAATTAACTCAGAGTTTTTGTAGGAATGCACTAAAATCAACTTAAATATTATCAAAAAACAAAGATTTGAGCTTGCAAAATGGCTTGGTTTCTGTGATAATATATCATAGAAAAATAGTAGTACAGGCGGGGTAAGCTTTTTATCCCGCCACAAAGTGTTGTTATAAAATAATACATGAAAAAGGAAAGGATTATTTATGTTTTTCAAGAAAGATTTCGGTTCAGGTGTAGATTTCATGATAGTAGGTCTCGGAAATCCCGGGGATAAATACGATAACACACGCCACAATGCAGGCTTCATAGCAATTGATAAAATTGCGGATGCCTGGAACATCAGAATAACAAAGCTCAAGTATAAGGCTTTAATAGGTGACGGCACAGTTGACGGCAAAAAGGTGCTCCTCATGAAGCCCCAGACTTTCATGAACCTTTCAGGTCAGGCTGTTGTGGAGGCAATGAATTTCTACAAGCTCAAGCCGGAGCAGGTTCTCATCATCATGGATGATATTTCCCTCGACTGCGGAAAGATGAGAATTAGAAGAAAAGGCTCCGCTGGTACTCATAACGGCATGAAGAACATCATCGCATTAAGCGGAAGTGACAAGTTCCCGCGCATTAAGGTCGGTGTAGGAGATAAGCCACATCCTCAGTATGACCTTGCGGCATGGGTGCTCTCAAAGTTTACAACAGATGAAAGAAAGCTCCTCGATGAGTGTGCGGATAAATCCATAGATGCCGCAAAGCTTATCATGAACGACAAAATCGATGAAGCCATGAACAGATTTAACAGCTGATTAGGTATAAATTATGAAGTTTATTACAGAAGCTTTAAAACTTACTCCCGAATATAAACAGCTCAAAACAGCCGTTACCACAGGCAAGGTTCCTGCGGTACTTACTGGCGTAACAGGCATACATAAATGTGCTGTGCTGTATTCCTTATTAAGAGAGACAGGCAAAAAGGCTCTTGTTCTCTGTGCAGACGAACCGGAGTGCATCCGTTTCGGTGAAGACCTGACCGCCATGGGTATGAACACAGCTTTCTATCCTGCAAGAGATTTCTCTCTGCGAGACACTCAGGGCGCTTCCCATGAATACGAGCGCCAGCGTCTCGATGTCCTCAACAAAATCAACGCAGGCGAGACAGATATAGTTCTCACCACAGTAGATGCCGCCCTGCAGTTTACCATTCCACAGGAAGAACTCAGAAAGCGTTGTATTAAAATATATTCAGGTCAGCAGATTACCATAGATGAAATTCTTAATTATCTTGTTGTCTGCGGCTATACAAGAGACGACCAGATTGACGGTACAGGTCAGTTTTCCCACCGTGGCGGAATCATAGACTTCTTCCCGCCGGGAAGTGACTACCCTGTGCGTGTGGAGTTCTGGGGTGATGAAATTGATACTATTTCTTACTTTGATCCCGAAACTCAGCGAAGAACAGATAATATAGACTTCGTTCTGATTTCCCCATGTGTCGAGGTTCTTCCCGAGAGCAAAACCCTGCTTATAAAGAAGATAGAAGCAGTGGCCAACTCTTTAAGAGGTAAGAACGCTCCAAAGGCAAGAACCATCATGCAAGGGGAGATTGACAAGATAGCAAGTGGACTTCATCTTGCATCCATGGATAAATATATTTCCCTTGTGTATGAGAAGCCTGCCACACTTCTCAATTATTTTGATGAGGAATTCTCTCTGCTGGTTCTCTCAGAGGGCAGTGCATTAAAGGAGAGGATGCGTACCACATTATGGCAGTGGGGAGAGGACATAAAGGATCTCATGGGTGAGGGCATACTCTGTAAGAGCCTTGATACCTACACCGAGGACTGGCCGTATCTCCTCATGATGGCGGAACGTCTTCCGTCCATACACATGGATACATTTGCAAGAGGAACTTACGAGATTCCCACAAAGACTCTCATAAACATGACAGTCAAGCAGCTCTCCGTATGGGGAGGAAGCACAGAGCTTCTCGTAGAGGACTTAAACACCAGCCTTTACAGAAAGTACCGCATGGTTGTTCTCGCAGGTACAGAGAAAACCGCCAAGACCCTTGCCGAGGATTTAAAGGCCGCTGGTCTTCCTGCCGGTTACCTTGAGAGCATAAGCACTGTAAACAAGGGAACCATTGCCGTAACCCACGGAACTCTTTCAGCAGGCTTCGAGATTCCGAATGCAGAGTTTGCCGTACTTACTCACGGAAGGGTAAACGATACATCAAGAAAATCCTCCAAGAAAAAGAAGAAGGATAAAAACCAGAAAGAGATTTACTCCCTTGCAGAGCTGTCTGTGGGTGACTATGTTGTTCATACAACCCACGGTATCGGTATTTTCGAGGGCATACATAAAATGGAGCTTCAGGGTATTATAAAGGACTATATCCGTATCCGTTATGCCCAGAATGATACTCTCTATGTTCCGGTTACTCAGCTTGACCTTGTATCCAAGTACATAGGACCAAGGGAAGATTCAGGCATTAAACTCCATCGTCTCGGCGGTCAGGAGTGGCAGAAACAGAAAACAAGGGTAAGAGCCGCCGTAAAGGATATAGCCAAGGAACTCATTAAGCTTTATGCCGAACGTATGAAAGTCAAGGGTTTTGCCTTCCCTGAAGACACCGAATGGCAGAGGGATTTCGAGGCCCACTTCGGTTACGATGAAACCGAGGACCAGCTCCGTTGTATTGAGGAAATCAAGAATGACATGGAGTCCGTTCATCCGATGGACAGATTGCTTTGCGGTGACGTTGGCTTCGGAAAAACCGAGGTTGCATTAAGAGCCGCTTTCAAGGCTATAACAGCAGGCAAACAGGTAGCTCTGCTTGTTCCTACCACCATTCTTGCATGGCAGCATTATCAGACAGTTCTTCGCAGAATGGAAGGCTTCCCTGTATCCATAGAACTTCTCTCACGCTTCCGTAATGGAAAGCAGCAGGCGGAGATACTCAAGAAACTAAAGCGCGGTTCCGTTGATATGATAGTAGGTACACACCGACTTGTCTCAAAGGATGTCGAGTTCAAAGACCTCGGTCTTGTTATCATAGACGAGGAGCAGCGTTTCGGTGTTGCTCAGAAAGAAAAGCTCAAAGAAGTAAGTAAGTCTGCCGATGTATTAACACTTTCCGCCACACCAATTCCGAGAACTCTCAACATGGCTCTGTCAGGTATTCGAGATATGTCAGTTATCGAAGAAGCTCCCCATGACCGCCACCCGGTTCAGACCTATGTAATGGAACATGATGACGGTGTTATCACAGATGCCATCAAACGAGAACTTCGCAGAGGCGGTCAGTGCTATTATCTTCACAATGATGTTGCATCCATTGAGAGAGTAGCCGCAGGCATTCAGGCAAGAGTTCCCGATGCGAGAATAGGCATAGGTCACGGAAAAATGAGCGAGCAGGAGCTCTCCGAGGTATGGCGCCAGCTTATTGACAGAGAGATAGATATTCTCGTATGTACTACTATTATCGAAACAGGTGTTGATGTTCCTAACGCCAACACACTCATCATAGATAACGCTGACAGAATGGGTCTTTCTCAGCTTCATCAGTTAAGAGGCCGAGTCGGCAGAAGTAACAGACGAGCTTATGCTTACTTCACATTTGCAAAGAACAAAACCCTCTCAGAGATTTCCCAGAAGAGACTCACAGCCATCCGTGAATTTACAGAATTCGGCTCAGGCTTCAAGATTGCGATGCGAGACCTTGAAATCAGAGGTGCAGGTAATATCCTCGGAGGTGAACAGCATGGACACATGGAAACCGTCGGTTATGATATGTATATCAAGCTTCTTAACGAAGCTGTTGCCCTCATGAAGGGTGAGGAACCGCCACCGGTTGACAAAGAGTGTGTTGTCGATATGCAGGTTCAGGCTCATATTCCTGAGGATTACATCGAGAGTACAAACCTTCGTCTCGATGTTTACCGCCGTATTGCCGATATTAAATCCTTTGATGACAGCCTTGATGTTATCGATGAGCTTGTTGACCGTTTCGGTGAACCTCCAATGGCTGTTAAGGGTCTTATTGATATCGCCCTCAACCGCAATATTGCCACAAGTCTCGGTATAACTGAGATTAAGCAGATGAACGGAAGTCTCCTTCTTTATGCTGATAAGTTCGACATGAAGAGAGTTTCTCAGCTTATTGCAGGCATGAAGGGAAGAGTTCTTCTCAATGCATCCACAACACCATATATCAGCATAAATCTTCGTGGTCAGCCGCCTCTTGATGTTCTTGAGGATGCCATGAAGCTCATGACAGCGGAGGATGAGTGATGAAAAAACTTGTTTTAGGCATACTCTCCCATGTTGACTCGGGAAAGACCACACTTTCAGAAGCCTTGTTATATAAAAGCGGTACAATAAGAAAGCTCGGCAGAGTAGATAACGGTTCAGCTTTCCTCGATTCCTATTCCCTTGAGAGGGACAGGGGAATCACAATATTTTCCAAACAGGCAATCCTCAATTTTGAAGATACATATATAACTCTCCTTGACACCCCGGGACATGTTGACTTTTCCTCCGAGATGGAGAGAACACTTCAGGTACTCGATTATGCCATTCTTGTAATCAGCGGTACAGACGGAGTTCAGTCCCACACAGAGACACTCTGGAAGCTTCTTCAGAGATACAGCGTTCCTACATTCATATTTGTAAATAAAATGGATATGGATGGTGCGGACAAGCCGTTCATCATGCGAGCATTGCGAGGCCGTTTCGGTGATAACTGTGTCGACTTCTCTAAATATGTTGATGAGGACGAGCGAAACGAAGCTCTCTCCCTGTGTGATGAGCAGATCCTAAACGAATACCTTGAAACAGGGGAGATAAGCGAGGAGACCCTGGCGGCGGCAATCGTCAGAAGAAATCTTTTCCCATGTTTTTTCGGTTCAGCCTTGAAACTTGAAGGTATTGATGAATTTGTGGAAAAGTTTGTCAGCCTCACAAGAATGCCTCACTACGATGAATATTTCGGAGCAAAGGTGTTCAAAATTCAGGATGACGGACAGGGAAACCGCTTAAGTTACATGAAAATAACAGGCGGTACACTCAACGTCCGTGATCTTGTAAAGGCTAAGAACCAGAAGGGTGAAAGCTGGGAGGAGAAGATAAGCCGCATCAGAATTTACAACGGTACAAAGTTTGAAGCTGTAGATTCTGTTGATGCAGGTACAGTCTGTGCAGTAACAGGTTTAACACAGACCTATCCGGGTGAAGGTCTCGGAATCGAGACAGAGTCCGACCTCCCGACCCTTGAGCCTGTTCTCACATATAAAGTAAATTATCCAAAAGAAATAGATGCTCACACGGCTCTTGTTCGTTTCCGTAAACTTGAGGAGGAAGATCCACAGCTTCACATAGTATGGAATGAACAGCTTCAGGAGCTTAATGTTCAGCTCATGGGTGAAGTTCAGCTGGAGGTTCTTCAGCACCTTGTAAAAGAGCGCTTCAATATGGATGTAACTTTCGGCACAGGCAGTATAGTATATAAAGAAACCATAGCAGAGCCTGTTCACGGTGCAGGTCACTTTGAGCCCCTTCGCCACTATGCCGAGGTTCATCTGCTGATAGAGCCTGCAAAGCGTGGCTCGGGACTCAGCTTTGCTACATCATGCCGTGTTGATGACCTGGACTTAAACTGGCAGAGATTAGTTTTAACCCATCTTGAGGAGAAAACCCATGTTGGTGTACTGACAGGCTCACCGCTCACAGATGTCAGAATTACCCTCATCGCAGGGCGTGCCCATTTAAAGCACACAGAGGGTGGAGATTTCCGCCAGGCGACATACAGAGCTGTTCGCCACGCCCTCATGAATGCGGAGAATATCCTTCTTGAACCATATTATGCCTATAAGCTGGAGGTTCCCACAGAGAATATCGGCAGAGCCATGACGGATATTCAGAAGATGAAGGGAAACTTCGATACACCTCTCACAGAAGGTGATATGACCATAATTACAGGTTCATGTCCTGTTTCCACCATGCTTGATTATCATCGTGAATTAAATTCATATTCAAGGGGCAGAGGCAGATTAAGCATAAATCTCAAGGGTTACGAGCCATGTCATAATGCGGAAGAAGTAATCGCAGAGCTTGGCTATGATGCCGATGCTGATTTGGACAACACAGCCGATTCCGTATTCTGTTCCCACGGTGCAGGTTATGTTGTGCCGTGGCGTGAAGCGGAAAGCCACATGCATATAGAGATTGAGGGCCTGCCGAAATCTTCCGAAGATATTGATGAAAGCGAAGCTGAAGAGATAATCGAAGAGCCCACTTATGTTCCGAGAGTTCCCACTTCATCCATAGAGCAGGACAAGGAACTCCTTGCCATATTCGAGAGAACTTACGGCCCGATAAAACGAGACCCGAGAGTTGACTTCCGTCCTGTCAGAGAGCATACATATAAAGAAACCGTCTACAGACAGAAGAACAATCCGACAGGCCCGGAGTATCTTCTTGTAGACGGCTACAATATAATTTTCGGCTGGGAGAGCCTCAAAGAACTCTCAAAGGATAACCTTGAATCTGCCAGAATGAAGCTCATAGACATTATGAGCAATTATCAGGGATTCAGAAAGAACAAAGTCATCGTGGTTTTCGATGCCTACAAAGTAAAGGGAACCCACAGAGAGGTGGAAACCTGGCACAACATCAGTGTGGTTTATACAAAAGAGGCAGAAACTGCGGATATGTATATCGAAAAGGTAACAAAGGACCTTGCCAAAAAGCACAGGGTTCGAGTTGCCACCTCCGATGCCCTCGAGCAGATTATCATCCTTGGTCACGGTGCCACAAGAATTTCAGCCCGTGCCTTTGAGGAAGAAGTAAAAGAGACAGAGCAGGAGATAAGGGATTATCTTCTCTCAAAACAGGGTTTGAATTCAGGTTCAGCCAACATAATAATCAAAGAAAGCTGATAAAAAGCGTCCGACTTTAATTCTGTCGGACGCTTGCGCTTTTTATTCAGGGTAAACGAGGTGCTCCTCTGTTATGCCGTAAAGAGTTCTGCCAAGATATTTGCTTGCGGTGTACTTTGCCATAGGAAGATTCATGTCGAGGTAGTTACCGCAGTCCATTGCGCTGGCACCGGGAACCTCACCCTCAAAATCTCTCACAAACTCGAACATTGCTGTAACAAGTTCAACAATATCCTTAGACTCAAGGTCGCCTGCGAGAAGAAGGTAGAAACCTGTTCTACAGCCCATAGGTCCGAAGTAGACAACTCTGTCCTTCCATGTAGGGTCGTTTCTCAGGTAAGTTGCACCGAGATGCTCGATGGTGTGAACCTCGGCTGTGTTCATTACAGGCTCATCGTTAGGAGATGTGATTCTCAGGTCAAAAGTTGTAACTGTCTCTGCGCCGATGTGGTCTTTTCTTGAAACATAAATGCCCGGCTCAAGAAGAATGTGATTTATTGTAAAGCTTGCAATTTTTTCCATAATGTTGCCTTTCCTGTAAAATTGGTATGAGTTAAGTCTATTCATATAAGCCTGTAAAGTCAAGAAAAATCTTGACATAAGATGGTTAGTCGAATATAATCAGAATATACCCTATAGGGGTATATTGAAAGGAGCATAATATGCAGGAAGAAAAAAAGTGTTGTCATTGCTGTGGGGATGAGAATACATCCGAAAAACACACATACCGCAGTGAAGAAGAATATAAGAAGCTTGTGAACCGTTTAAGTCGTATAGAGGGTCAGATTCGCGGTATAAGAAGAATGCTGGAAAATAACGCTTACTGCACAGACATACTCACTCAGTCTGCGGCGGTTACATCCGCAATGAATGCCTTTAGCCGTGAACTTTTAAATAACCACATGCATACATGTGTGCTTAACAAAATTCAGAACGGGGAAACAGAAGTCATAGATGAGCTTATGGATACCATATACAAGCTCATGAAATAAGGAGAGTTATGCAGAATTATAATGTTACAGGTATGAGCTGTGCCGCATGCAGTGCAAGAGTGGAAAAAGCTGTGAAAGCCGTAGAAGGAGTAAGCTCCTGTGCTGTCAGCCTGCTCACTAATTCCATGGGAGTAGAGGGAACAGCTTCTCCACAGGCAATAATCAAAGCGGTGGAAAACGCAGGCTACGGAGCTTCCCTCAAAGGTGCGGAGAAAAAGACCTATGTAGACTACGAGGACACCCTGAGAGATACTGAAACTCCAAAGCTTAAAAAGAGATTAATATCTTCAGTATTTTTTCTGCTGGTTTTAATGTACTTTTCCATGGGTCACATGATGTGGGGGTTTCCGCTTCCGGCTTTCTTTAATGATAACCATGTGGCAATGGGTCTTGTTCAGCTCCTGCTTTCAGCCATAGTCATGATAATCAACGGAAAGTTTTTCATCAGCGGATTCAAGGGGCTCATTCACAGGGCACCGAATATGGATACCCTCGTGGCACTGGGATCTTCCGCATCCTTTGTGTGGAGTGTTTATGCCCTCTTTATGATGACCGATGCCCAGCTCAAAGGCGGTGCTTCAGGCGCCATGCCGTGGATGGATGAATTCTATTTTGAATCTGCGGCAATGATACTTACACTCATTACTGTGGGTAAAATGCTGGAAGCAAGGTCAAAGGGAAAGACAACAAATGCCCTGAAAAGTCTTATGAGATTAACTCCAAAGACAGCGAACATAGTCCGTGACGGGGAAGAAGTCACAGTAAATGTAGAAGAAGTTAATTCCGGTGATGTTTTTGTTGTCCGTCCCGGCGAGGCGGTTCCTGTAGACGGAATTGTTCTGGAGGGTCACACAGCAGTAAATGAATCTGCATTGACAGGCGAGAGTATTCCTGTTGATAAAGCTGAAGGCGATACAGTATCAGCCGCAACAATAAACCAGAGCGGATTTATCAAAGCTCAGGCAACAAGGGTCGGTGAAGACACCACACTTTCTCAGATTATCAAAATGGTCAGCGATGCCGCCACAACAAAGGCACCAATTGCAAAAATTGCCGATAAGGTCTCGGGCGTGTTTGTTCCTGCTGTCATCAGTATAGCCGTAATAACTTTAATAGTCTGGCTGATAATCGGAAAACCGATAGATTTTGCTCTTGCAAGAGCCATCTCCGTTCTGGTAATATCATGCCCATGTGCGTTGGGACTTGCTACACCTGTTGCGATAATGGTAGGTAATGGTGTAGGTGCCAAAAACGGAATACTTTTCAAAACAGCCGTATCTCTTGAAGAAACAGGCAAGGTAAATATAGTAGCCCTCGATAAGACAGGAACCATCACAAAAGGCGAACCTCAGGTAACAGATATTATACCCGCAGAGGGTATAAGTGAGGGAGAGCTGATACTTAAAGCTGTATCCCTCGAAAGTAAGAGTGAGCACCCTCTCGCAAAAGCAGTAATGCTCAAGGCTGAAGAGCATGGCATCACTCCTAGAGAAACCGAGAATTTCACTGCATTACCCGGAAACGGACTGAAAGCAAAGCTCAGAGAATCTGAGTTAATCGGAGGAAGTATGAAGTACATCAGCTCCGTTATCGGCATGAGTTCCGAATATAAGACCCTGACAGACAGACTTTCCTCAGAGGGTAAAACTCCTCTCGTATTTGCTGAGAATAACAGACTCATCGGTATTATTGCCGTAGCGGATGTCATCAAAGAGGACAGCCCGAAGGCTATTGAGGAGTTACAGAACATGGGCATTAAGGTTGTAATGCTCACAGGTGACAATGAGCGCACAGCAAAGGCAATAGGCGATGAGGCAGGGGTGGACTCAGTAATTGCGGGAGTGCTTCCTGACGGCAAAGAAGAGGTCATACGAAAACTCAGAGAGCATGGCAGGGTAGCCATGGTTGGTGACGGAATCAACGATGCTCCGGCGCTCACAAGAGCGGATATCGGAATAGCCATAGGTGCAGGTGCAGATGTGGCCGTAGATGCCGCAGATGTTGTTGTAATGAAATCACGACTTAGCGACGTGGTTGCCGCAATCAGACTTTCAAGAGCGGCTCTCAGAAATATCCACGAAAACTTATTCTGGGCATTCTTCTACAACGCAATAGGAATTCCTCTTGCGGCAGGCTGTTATATTGCTCTGTTCGGATGGAGTCTTAACCCGATGTTCGGAGCGGCGGCAATGAGCCTCTCAAGTTTTTGTGTTGTGACTAATGCATTGAGACTGAATCTTGTAGATGTATATTCCTCAAAGCGTGACAAAAAGCAGAAGCATATAGCAGATATTACAGATGTTATTCCTGCCTCGGAATCGAAAACAACAGAGCTGACAATTGCCATAGAAGGCATGATGTGCCACCACTGCGAGGCCACCGTAAAGAATGCTCTCGAGGCTGTGAGCGGAGTAAAAACCGCTGAGCCTGATTTCGAGAAGGGAACATGCAGGGTTCTGCTCACAGCCGAAATTGACAGAGAAATCCTCAGAAAAGCCATAGAGGATAAAGATTACAAAGTCCTATCTTTCTCAGATGATGAGAATGAAAATAAAATCATAAAGGAGAATATCACCATGACAAAAACCATGAATATTCAGGGCATGATGTGCCCACATTGTGAGGCAAATGTTAAAAAGACACTCGAGGCAATTGAGGGTGTTGAGAGCGCAGTTGTAAGTCATGAGGCCGGCACTGCGGTAGTTACTCTTACAGCTGAAGTTGCAGACGAAGTTTTAAAGTCTGCTGTTGAGGCAAAAGATTACAAGGTAACATCCATAGCTTAAGTATAAAGAAATCCGACAGGAGAGGTAAAACTCAGACCTGTCGGATTCTTTTTTGTTATAGGGAAAATCAGAAAATAATCTTGAATGTTGTGCCGATTCCGATATCTGAATCGAGTTTGATTTCAGCATCATGAATTTCCGCGATGTGCTTAACTATTGCAAGGCCAAGACCTGTGCCGCCGGTTTCCCTTGAACGGCTTTTATCCACGCGGTAGAATCTTTCGAATACACGCTGCTGCTGATTTGCGGGAATTCCTATACCGTTATCTGAGACGGTAAGAACAGCCCGTTCATTCATTTTATCCACGTTTACTCTTACATGCCCGAAATCTTCGTTGTATCTGATGGCATTCTGAACCAGATTTTCTATAAGCTCTTTTATAAGTTCTCTGTCACCGGAAATTGTTGTGGGATTACCTGAGATTGTAAGACTGATATGTCTTTGTTCTGCGGTAATCTGAAGTTCGTTACAGCATTCCTCAGCAACTTCATACAGATTCATAGGGGAGAATTTTGTCTCCGTGCCCTTATGATCTATCTCAGAGAGTTCAATAATATCATTGATAAGTGTCAGCAGTCGCTGAGAGTTTCTTCTTATCTGTCTTATTATGTGAGCTTCCTGTTCGGGTTCTACCATTTTGTTTTCCAGCAGCTCCGCATAACCCTGAATAGCGGTAAGCGGAGTTTTAAGCTCGTGAGATACATTTGCGGTGAAATCCTGGCGCATTGTGGCGGCGGCAAGAATATTCTCATGCTGGGTTCTTATCTTGTGGGCAAACGGCTCAAGTTCACTGTAAACCGGGGAAGGGGTATTGCTGTCAAGGCTTTCTGCCATTTCGTTTATCGGTTTGATAAGCTGTACTGTCAGGAAATGTCCAAGTGAAATGCATAGCATGAGTATAATTGCGGCAATCATAAGCAAAGCGGGAACAGAAGCCATAAATGTGCTTACAAGGGTTCTTGCTTCGCTCGATACTCTCAATATTGTTCCGTTATCCAGTTTGATTGCATAATAGAATGTGTTCATGTTGAGCGTATCGGAGTTTCTTATGCTTTCACCGAAACCGTTTTTCAGAGCGTCCTGAATTTCAGGTCTGTCGAGATGGTTTGTGAGTTTAGTGGGGTTGGTGTCATTGTCATAGAGAACATCTCCATCGGCGTCAATCCATGTGATACGCAAATCCTCTTTCTCAACAAGTTTCATGGAATTCATATCGGTATTTGTGGCATAGGCGCCCTGAAACAGTCCGGTATCCCTTAGAAGTTCCGCAACAATTTTCAGGTCATCCCTTACCTGATCCTGAAACAGACCATAAGAAATAAACGTTACAGCAAGGGTAGAGGCAAGAATTGCAATTACCGCAATAGTTGCAAGAATGGAGTTTATTTTCTGTTTCATTCTGCGTTCTCCGAGCTGGAATGAATTACATAACCGACATTTCGTACTGTGGCAATCTGTTTGCCGGCATCACCAAGCTTCTGGCGCAGGGTTTTAATATGAACATCAACGGTTCTTGTTTCACCTTCAAAATCCGTGCCCCATACATAGCGCATTATGGATTCTCTTGAAAGTACAAGGTCCTTGTTTATCATGAGGTAACGCAGCAGTTCATACTCCTTGAAGGTGAGTTCTGTTTTTTTGCCGTTTACTTCAACGGAGTGTTTCTGATTATCGAGGGAAATATCACCAAGCTCTATTAAATCGGGATTTTTATCGTCACTTGTTCTTCTGAGTAAGGCCTTCACTCTCGAGAGAAGCTCGAGCACAGAGAACGGCTTACGAATATAATCGTCAGCGCCTTCGTCAAGGCCTTTGATCATGTCAATTTCTTCGGTTTTGGCGGTTACCATAATAACAGGTATTCTTCTTGTGGAAGAATTGCTTCTGAGCTTTTTTACAATATCGTAACCGCTCTCATCAGGGAGCATAATATCCAGCAGAATAAGGTCCGGAGTTTCCTGTTTGAGTCTGTCATAAAAGCTTGATGCTCTGTCAAAAGCATGAACATCATAATTGCTGGTTTTCATCGCAATTGTTTCAACTTCTCTTATACTTGCATCGTCTTCTACTATGTATATTAAAGCCATTTGTCCTCCTGTCAGTTGGGCAGAGTATAAATCTGCATGAGTTTCATGCACTTTTCATTAAATGCTTCGTCGTTGTTTTTTACTTTGTTGTTCAGATATCTGTGAGTGTCAAACTCATTTGCATCAACCTCAATAAGGCATACTGCAATATTGGAGCAGTGGTCGGATACTCTCTCGTAATCGGTAATGATGTTTTCGAGTATGATTCCGCTTTCCATGTTGCACTCGCCCTTTTTAAGTCTCTTAATATGTCTCTTTTTCATCTCACGGGAGAGAGTATCAATGACTTCTTCGAGGGGTTCAACAGTTTTTGCAAGTGTAATATCGTTCTCAACAAATACCTTCTCGGTGAGAGTGAGTATATCACGAACCGCTTCGCTGAAGGCTTTGAGTTCGCCCTTGCTCTGAGGTGTGAGAGTGAGCTTTTTCTCGTGAAGTTCTCTTGCGTATCTTGCCACAACCATGGCATGATCGCTGATTCTTTCAAAATCACTTATGGTGTGAAGAATAGCGGAGAGCATCTTACTGTCCTCATTGGATAAATCTCGCTGGGAAAGCTTTACTATATATGTACCGATTTCATCCTCATATAAGTCTGCCTCATCCTCAAGGTTATCAACAAGTTTGTAACCGTCTTCAGCGTAATTTCCGAGAAGTCCCATGGCAACGGTAAAAGACTTTGTGGCAATCCCTGCCATTTCATCAACGGCTTCTTTGCACATCTGAACCGCAAATGATGGTGTTTCAAGGAATCTTTCATCAAGGGCTGCAAGAGCACCTGGGAGTATTTCTTCAGCTGTATCGGATTTTCTTCCGATTGTGAGTTTTGCGAGTTTTACAAGCATTCCGCTGAACGGGAAGAGTGCAACGGTGCATACTACATTGAATATACTGTGAATAACAGCAATTCCTGCGGCACTTGCCGAATCAGCAAGAAAATCGAAATGATAGAAGCTGTTTATTCCATAGAAAGCTACCATGAAAAGTATAGTACCAATCAGGTTGAAATACAAGTGAATAAAAGAAGCTCTTTTTGCATTTTTGTTAGCACCCAGACCTGAGAGCAATGCTGTTATACATGTACCTATATTCTGACCCATGATAATAGGCAGGGCAGTTCCGTAGGTTACCGCACCGCTTAAGCATAGTGCCTGTAAAATACCGACGGATGCGGAGGAACTCTGAATAACAACGGTGAGAACTGTACCGGCAATAAGACCAAATAACGGCTTTGAGAATGTAGTGAGCATGCCAACAAAAGCAGGGTTGTCCTTAAGCGGAGCAACGGAGGCACTCATAGTGTCCATACCGAAAATAAGTGTGGCAAAACCCAAAAGGATAAGTCCAAGGTTTCTCTTTTTTGTACCCTCTTTGTTTGTCATGAGCAGAATTACACCGATAACCGCAAGAATAGGGGAGAAAGAGCTGGGTTTGAGCATCTTGATAAAGAAGTTTCCACTCTGAATGCCGGTGAGAGACAAAAGCCATGATGTAATGGTTGTGCCGATATTCGCACCCATGATAACTCCGACAGCCTGTTCAAGTTTCATGATTCCGGAGTTAACAAAGCCAACCACCATAACGGTTGTGGCGGATGATGACTGGATTACTGCGGTAACGGCAGTACCCAGCAGAAGAGCCGTATATTTATTCTTGGTGAGTTTGGCGAGAATCCTCTCCAGCTTGCCGCCTGTAAGAGAGACAAGACCGTCGCTCATTGTGTTCATACCGTAAAGGAAAATGGCGAGACCGCCGATTAACGACAGAATTCCGAAAATATCCATATATTTACCTCGACTTTACATATTTTTACAATACAGATTTTACCTGTGGTATGTAAAATGTGATTTTGCTGTTTGTAAAATGGAAGTAAAATGTATATGTAGCAATTTTAAAAAGTCGCCTCGGATTTTACCGAAGCGACTTAAACATTTATTATTGAGGTATAAAATCAATGCCGGCTTTTCTTGCCTGAGAACACAGGTCCTTTACCTGAAGATTATAAAGTTTTCCGTCCTTTATAAAGTGAGTTCCGCACTGACGAAAAGTGAAGGCCACATTTTTGCGTATGCACTGTTCACGAATACTAAGAACCCAGTCATAATAAAGCGGCCTTGCGTTCCTGTCGGATTCTCCGCCTACAACCACGGCATCGATACCGTCAAGATATTTCTCAATTTCGATATTTTCAATAAGTGGCTGGGCGGTAATCTGCTTGTGTTTTATCGGAAGTTCCTGAAACACAGAGAGCTTTCTGTCTGCATTTTCCTGATTCTCCACAGTACAGCAAACAACCACATTATCGTAACCATCACCCCAGTCATCTGGAATGCATTTCATAAATCGCTCAATTCTTTTTGTGAGAAAGATAAAAACACAGTCAGAGCGTTCTTTTATTATCTTCCATGCATGAGGCCGCCATTCATCGGCATCCTCAAGCAGAAAGTCACTGGAGAAACAGGTGTAAACCTCAGACGAGGCCATCTTATATTCACCGCTTCGCTTTTTCCTTTCAATAGGGCGGTCGAATTTCTCACTGCGAACGATTATGTTTGTGTCAATACCACGCTTTGCGTCACCTTTGTGAATGTAGCAGAATTTACAGCCTTCACTGCATCGGTGACAGCCTCTCCACGGATCCCATCTGGACATGATTTACCTCTCCAGAAGTGCCACCGATTCACAATGTGCTGTGCCGGGGAAAAGGTCCACTGGTGTAACCTTCTTAGTCTTGTATCCCTTTTCATCAAAAATCTTCAGATCTCTTGCAAGGGTGGCAGGGTCGCAGCTTACATAGACAACTCTCTCAGGTGCCATATTTGCGATTGTATCGATAAGCTCGGCGGCACAGCCTTTTCTCGGTGGATCGATTACGATTACATCAGGCTTCTCTCCACGCTTTGCGAGAACTTCGGCTGCCTTTGCGGCATCACCGCAGATAAACTCGGCGTTCTCTATGCCGTTTTCTGCTGCATTTACCTTGGCATTTTCTATGGCGGCGTCAATTATCTCGACACCGATTAATTTCTCACAGTTCTTTGCCATGGAAAGTCCGATAGTACCCGCACCGCAGTAAAGGTCCATGAGTTTTTCCCTGCCGGTCAGGTTGGCGTATTCCGCGGCCTTGTAGTAAAGTCTTTCAGCCTGTTTTCTGTTTACCTGATAGAAAGAGAGAGGGGAGATATTGAATCTTAAACCACAGAGTTCATCTGCGATGGTGTCGTTGCCCCATACTGTACGGCATTTTCTGCCGAGTATTACATTTGTTTTCTCTTTATTTGTGTTTAGAACAAAACTTGTCATGGCGGGAACATTTTCTCTGAGTATAGTGCAGAGCTTGTCAGCATCCCTAAGTCTGTCACCGTTGATGACAACACACACCATGATTTCACCGGTCTCTTCGCCTCTTCTTAAATACAGGTGACGAATAACACCCTTGCCTGTTTCCTCGTTATAAACGGTATCTCCGTAATTTTCAAACCACTCACGGAATATATCGGTGATTACTCCAAATTCTTCAGGCTGAAGGAGACAGTGCTTTGCGTCAATTATACGGTGGGAATGCCCTGCATAGAATCCCATGATAAGCTTTCCGTCCTTATCAAGCCCCACAGGAATCTGAGCTTTGTTTCGGTAACCGCATCTGTCCTTTGCGGCAATAATCGGCTCAAACGGAATATCCTTGAGACCGCCTATTCTTTCAATGCAGTCTTTTACTTTATCGAACTTGATCTTCTGCTCCTCTTCGTAGCTTATGTGACGGTAAACACAGCCACCGCACTTTTCAAAGTAAGGGCAGTCGGAGTCGGTTCTCATAGAGGATGGTTCAACCAGTTCTTCAATCTTACCGAAAGCATAGTTTTTTGCTACCTTTAATATACGGCACTTTATTTTATCACCGATTGCGGTAAGGGGGACAAATATTGCCATTCCCTCGTGTCTGCCTATACCGGATCCCTCTCCTGAGAAGCCTTCTATGGTGAGATCGATTATATCGTTTTTCTTAATAAGACTATCATTTAAAATCTTTTTCTTTTTGGACATTTATTTATTACCTTTCAGATAGGAAAGAATTATTTTTCTGATTTAGAAATAAGTTGAAGTTGTTGTTTGTGCAATATGTATATAATTCTACACATTGCATTGTACACATTATTTAAAGAGTAGATTTGTTTTAAATTGATTGACAATAAAAAGCCGAGAATATATAATCTGATTGTAAACAAGATTACAAGACTCGTGATAATCGAAATTATCACACTTTATCAATACAACTCCTCCCCAAAAGAGCAGTCGAGCCGAGCTATTTAGCTCGGCTTTTCTGCTTCTGTAAAACAGAAAAGACTTTTGTCAGAAGTTGATTTAAGCGTTAACCTTGTTCTGCGGCCTGCCGTTCTGCCAGCACTTCAGATTATCCGCAACTATACCGACAAGTCGACTTCTTGCATCTCTCGATGCCCAGCCGATGTGAGGAGTAAGCACGATATTCTTTGCGTGAATAAGCGGACAGTCATCCTCAGGCGGTTCTTTTGTGAGAACATCAAGCCCTGCACCGCCGATAACTCCGTTGTTGAGAGCGTCAGCCAGATCCTGCTCGTTAATTATACCGCCTCTTGAAGTATTAATGAGAAAAGCTGTATTTTTCATTTTAGATAGCAAATCCCTGTTGACAAGTTCCCTTGTTTCGTTATTAAGAGCACAGTGAAGAGAAACAACATCACTTCTCTCAAACAGTTCTTCAAGTCTGACCTGTTCGTCACCTTCGGGAAGTTCCTTCTTGTTTTTTGAATACACAAGAATTTTCATGCCAAGGGCTCTGCCTAAATTCGCCACGGTTCTGCCTATATTGCCGTAACCCACAATACCCAGGGTTTTTCCGAATAGTTCAAACATAGGGTGACTGGAATAATTAATCGCTATGCTCTTCTGATAGCAATCTCTTTTTATAAGTTCTGAGTGTGCATATACATGATTGCACAGTTCCAGAAGAAGAGCAAAGGCCTGCTGAGCAACTGTCTCAACACAGTAGAACGGTACATTGCATACTGTAATTCCGAATTCGGTTGCAGCATCGGTATCAACTGCATTGTAACCTGTTGCAAACAGACCTATATATTTTAATTTGGGAAGGGATTTCATGACATCTCTGCTCATGACGATTCTGTTGATGATAACGGCATCCGCATCTTTTGCCCGTTCGGTAACAAGTTCTGCAGGAGTATCATCATATATGGTTAGATTTCCAAGAGTTTCAAGAGGCTCCCAGCTTATGTCGCCCGGGTTTGTTGTTTTTCCATCCAGTATTACAATATTCATATCGAGGTCCTTTGTCAGATAATTATCATCAAGTATATTACATTTTATAAATATATTCAACATTACAGGGAGTAAATCTTAGTTTTTCCTTGACTAAAACATTACATTTATTTATGATAAGCATTGCTTATTTATAGTTTAAAACCACTGTAAGGAATATGAAAATGGAAAAAATAAATAATTCCGAAGAAAGCGCACTTGAGCTGACTTTCTTAATGGGAACTCTCCTGCTTGAAAACGGGGCAGAGGTATCAAGAGTTATGGATACCATGGAGAGAGTTGCGAAAGCATATAAAGTAGATCAGGTAGGAATCTATGTAATTACCAACGGTGTCTTTGCCAATGGCATTGAAAACGGAGTATCAAAACATACGGTAATTACATATGTAAAGAACTCCTCCATTCATTTCGGCAGAATATGCGCACTCAATCAGCTTTCGAGAGAAATATGTGCCGGAAAACATAGCATAAGTGAGGCTATGGAGATTGCAAAGGAAATAAATAATATACCATATACACCGGACTGGCTTCTGGCATTGGCTTCCGGCGTGGGTTGTGCAGGTTTCTGCTTTATTTTCGGCGGAACTCTCATAGACAGCATTGTTTCATTTGTTATCGGTGTTGCAGTTCAGATGTTTCTCACCATGGCAGACAGACATGCAATGGCAAAGATATTCCAGAATATACTCTCCAGTTCAATCTGTGCCATAATGGCTCTTGCATTTACCAAGTTTGGATTTGGTCAGAATATTGAGATGATTATTGCCGGTGCGGTAATCCGTCTTGTTCCGGGAGTATCCCTCACAACTGCTATCAGAGATTTCTTTAATTCCGATTATCTCAGCGGAACCATAAGACTTATTGATGCATCGCTTGTTGGTTGCTGTATTGCCATAGGCGTTGGAGTAGTATTCATGCTTGCAAGCAAGCTTGCTTTCATATAAAGGAGGATTCCATGATTACAGTTAGTCTTATCTTTCAATGGATAATTGCCTTTATTGTCAGCAGCATTGCCTCATGTGCCTTTGCAGTAATTTTCCATTCACCGAGAAATCAGATTATACCTGCCGGTATAGTTGGTGGTGTCGGCTGGGTTGTTTATATTATCCTTGGCTATTTCGGAATAGGTGTAGTCTGGTCTTCATTCTATGCCACTCTGACCCTTGCATATTTTGCAAGAACTCTTTCATTTGTGAGAAAGTGCCCCGCTACGGTTTTTCTTGTTACGGGAATTTTCCCACTTGTACCCGGGCTTGGAATCTATAACACAGGATACAGCCTTTTCATGAACTCAAACTCAGGAACAACTTTGCATCTGGGACTTCAGACAGTGGAGGTTGCGGTTGCAATAGCTCTGGGCATGGGTCTTGTTCTTACATTACCGGGAGTTTTATTTTATAAAGGAAAGAAGAAAACATGAAACAGACAATTATCATAAAATCCAATGATGCAGGGCAGAGGGTGGATAAGTTCTTCACAAAGACCTATCCGAATCTTCCTCAGTCAATGCTATACAAAGCTATAAGAAAAAAGGATATTAAAATCAACGGTAAGCGCTGTGACATATCCACACGCCTCAACGAGGGCGATGAAGTCTATATGTTCCTTCACGATGATTTTCTCCAGCAGAAAGAGAAGGAGTACGATTTTCTCAAAGCACCTAAAACCCTCGGTATTGTTTATGAGGATGAGAACATCATGCTTCTCGATAAAAAGCCGGGTCTGATTGTTCATCCCGATGAAAATTACCACTTCGATTCTCTCATCGCAAGAATTCAGCATTATCTATATGATAAGGGAGAGTATAATCCCGAGAAGGAAAATTCCTTTGCACCTGCACTGATTAACCGTATTGACCGAAATACAGGCGGTATAGTAATGGCGGCAAAAAATGCCGAAACTCTGCGCATAATGAACGCAAAGGTAAAGGCAAGAGAGATGGAAAAGCTTTATCTCTGTGTGGCTTGCGGAAAAATGAAAAAGAAAACAGAGGTTCTCACCGGTTATCTTCAGAAGAACGAAAGTCAGAACCGTGTTTATATTTCCGAGAAACCTCAGGCCGATTCCAAGAGCATAGCAACAAGATATACTGTTCTTGATGAGGGAAAGGCATTCTCCCTTCTTGAGATTGAGCTTCTTACTGGCAGAACTCACCAGATAAGAGCTCATCTTGCATCCATAGGACATCCTCTTGCAGGTGACGGAAAATACGGTACCAATGCCGTAAACAAAAAAATCGGTTTCCCTTATCAGGCTCTGTATTCATATAAGCTGAAGTTTGATTTCACCACAGACGCAGGAATACTAAACTACCTCGACGGAACGGAATATCAGGTGGACGACGTATGGTTCCTTCACGAGTTTGACAGAATAAAGGATATGAAATAATGGAAAATTTCAAGCTGATATATCTATTATGGATTTATCTCCTCATAGTAAATCTGATAACTTTTATTCTCTATGCTGTGGATAAAAGAAAGGCAAGAAAAGACAGATGGAGAATAAAGGAGAAAACTCTGATAAGCTGGTGTTTTGCCGGCGG
>JAUNDK010000105.1 GCA_030526115.1 Clostridia bacterium | reverse complement strand
CTCCCGACCTCTTCGCTTCCGCTCTCGTCGAGTGCTTGGCTATTATATCGAATATATCTCCTAAAGTCAACATATTTTTTTCGATTTCTTTCTATTCGCTTTTATTGTTATATTTTACATCTTAAACATTGTTTTTTTGTTCATGTTTACATGGTTTTTACATTTATTCCTTCTTATCCTTTATTTGGTTCATTTATTTTTATAGTTATATATTATCTTCCACCGCAGAATTATTCTTTATTTTAATCTGTGGTCTTCAAGTTTTATCACTATATCAGACTCGTTTGCAAATGCCTCTGAATGAGTTACTGCTATCACACATTTGCCGTCTTTACGTGCAAGCTCTTTGAATATTTCTACTATATCTTTTGCTGTGTCTGAATCCAGATTTCCTGTTGGTTCATCAGCAAGAATAATCTCTGCATCGGTTGAAAGTGCTCTGGCAATAGCTACTCTTTGCTGTTCACCACCTGAAAGCTTTTTTACATTTCTGTGTATCTGATCCTTACTTAATCCCATTCTGATAAGTAAGTCTTCCTCTCTTTGCTTCTTATTATCTATCCTGTTTGATGTAATTTCCATAGCAGTCATAACATTCTGAATCGGATTCATATACTCAAGAAGATTATATGCCTGAAAAACAATAGAAACACAGGAGTTTCGGTATGATGTGTACCCTATATCTTTTATATTTTTCCCTTTGAAAAGAATTTCTCCTGACTGTGGCTGCTCCAATGCTCCGGCCAATGTCAATGTAGTGGTTTTGCCGGAACCTGACGGACCAACTATGGTATACAGTTTTCCTTTTTCAAAAGAACAGCTTGCATTTTCAAGGATTATAATTTCCTGATTTCCGCTTTTATAAGAATAACAAATATTTTTAAATTCTAATACAATTTCACTCATAATTTACCCTCATTCCTTATTCTTCATCAGCATGGCAGGACTGATTATTGATACTTTGCAGATTAAAATACAAGTGGGTATTATTAATATACATGCTAAAATCAGCAAATAGATACTGAGTATGTTCACATTAAAAACCATTTCAAATTCCGGTATTCCGATATATCTGACTACAGTGGCAAATGATTGACCATAAATACCCAGACTTGCAGGAACAGACATAATAATCGGAACAAGAGATTCCAACATAAAACCGCCAATAACTTTATACTTGTTTTCACCCATACCAAACAGAATTCCGATTTCATGATAAGAGCCGTTTATCTTTATTACAAATAAAAATACAAGTATTATTACAAAAAGTATTATAAGAACACTGACTACATTTTTCGTCAGCCTTATAATCAGATTGATACTGCTCTCAACACTTCTGTATTCAGAATTATCAATATCAAAAACAGCACTTTCGCCTAAAGCTTCCCGCAACATCTTGGTAAATGAATTTACTTTTGCGGGATTTGATACAGTAAACGAAGCAGAACTTACCAAATCTGAACCGATTATCCGGAAAATAGTATCTGTAGGAACAAATACCGTATTTTCATAATTATCCGCTGAATTGTCTGCTGTATTATACTCGTATACTTTAAATGTTCCGAGTATTTTCAATACCATCTCATTTCCTTCAGAATCCTGCAGAGACACGGTATCATTCAGATTCAGTTTGTTTTTCTTTAAAACATTAAAACTGATAATGCACCAATCCGTTTCATCGGTATCAGGGAACCCACCTTCATCAATTTTCATTATACCTGAATTGAACAGAGAAATAGATTCCGGCAGAGAATAAGCGAGTATTTTAATATTTTCTCCTGTAGGTTCAGTCTGGGCATCACGGGTTATGGTTTTAAGATCAGGAGCTTTTGCATAGGTCTGCGACATTACCGAGAATGCTTCTATCTCATCACTTTCAGCAATTCCGCTTAACTTTCTATAATCAAGATTATTGTATTCATATACCTGATTATAATCTGCTTTGGAATCAGTGACGGTTATATCTGCATTGAACAGTTCCTGATAATACTCAATTTCTTTTATTCCGGCTTTGTTTATTCCTATTCCCAATAATATGAATGTGCTGAATATAACATACAGTAAAAATAAAGAAATATTACTTATCGGGTTGGATTTAAGTTTCAGAATAACTCGCTTTACTGTGTTCATGCTATTATCCCTCCCTGCCTCCGTTTACCTGACAGCCATAAGAATATTCCGGAGATGGAAGCATCCAGCAGGAAAACAAATGACGAAATCATTAAAGCATTTAAGGCATAATCTTCTGTTCCTGTTACCGGGTCTTTGTAGCTCAGAGAATAATATACAGGTACTTCTTCCGAAGCAATGTCTATAAATGCTGTTTTACCGTTACCGGAAAGGCTGTGATCCAGATTAACACTCTCTTTAACTTCCAGCCTGTTCTCTACACTGCCTGCTGATATTTCAGTATTGAGAAACAGTAAATCACTTTTGCTCTGATTGATAAACGGAGATACAATACTTATTGACAGCACTATCGAAATAGCCATGGATATAATCAGGCTGAATGCATTTTCCAAAACATATAACAGAAAAAGTTTTACTTTTGATAAACCCATTGAATACAGGATATTTATGTTTTTCACTTCAAAAGACTTAAAATATACCGATGAAATAATTACAATAAGTGTGCATGCCAGAACCATAAGCAGCATAAATACTGACATTACCGTCATAGTTTTCCGGACAGGAGCTGCATAGATTTCTGACCATGAATTGCTTACCTGAAGTACATAATTATGCTTTTCCGCAAATTCATTTTCAAAATTAACCTGAGATGCAGGAGAATTTTCCTCCGTAGCATAATTATCAATTGAATCGACTATCTCATCAATACATAAGATTTTTGAAATATCATCAATGAATTCATCAACATCATCTACTTCTGCAGAAACATACTGAATGCTGTTTTCTTTCAGATTGTCGGATCCATATCCTATACGAACCGTTCTGTAAGCATCAACAGGGCAGATAATCATATTTCTCGCATCATAAAATTCATAACTGATATCCCAGTTATTATCAGGAACCTTGAATATTCCTTTTACTTTCAGTGTTGCTGTTTTTATATCATCATCGGTTATTCCGGTTTCTATCATTGGGTTATGAGCATCGATATAAGGTGTTGAAACCGAAATACTATCTCCAACAGATAGATTATTCCGAACAGCAAGCTCCTCCGAAATCAAAGCACAATCCGAATCATTCTCTGTAATATGAGAACCTTCAAGCAGTTTGAAGCCATATCTTGCAAAAGACAGAGTCTTTTCCGAAGAAGATACACCTATTACGAAACTGTCTCTCATGGCAGCAGAAGGAGTTGTATCCTGCATATATGCGTATAGTTCCTCATTTTCCTGAGTTACTACAGGTTCTGTATCCGGAGTATCGACCAGTGCAGGATGTGTAACTATATTGTAGCTTTTCACATGTTCATTGTTTATGAAAGTCTCAACATCCTCATCATATATAAGCAACGAAGTAAGGCTTCCCGAGAACATATACGAGTGTGATTTCAGCGTAACCTGATTTGTTGCCGAACGACACGAATCAACAGTTTTCCTGAGATTTTTATATTCAACAGAACAACTGATTGCGAGTGATAAAGATAGTGTCAGAATCAGAATCGCAACAAATGTTTTCTTCAGGTTGTTTTTTAATTTGTAGAACAGGATATAAAATATTTCTTTCATACTTATTATAATTCTATAAGACTATATAATTTCTCCTACATAAAAAAGCCGACACATCAAAGGACAAAGATATCCCCTTGATATGTCGGCTACTTTACTACTTATTTCTTTACAAGTTGATTTATCAGCGCAAATTAAACTTGCATGCATGTTGGTTGGCTGGCTGGCGCACGATAACTCATGATCATAGCTACGTCAACATCCTTCTTCTGAAATTAACTGTTTTATAGATTATATCACATGTTCAAACAATAATGTTACCAAATATATACGTAATCGTTTATTCATAATGTCCAACAAAAAAACCCCCAGGAAGAAACCTGAGGGATGGTGGAACATCAGGGACTCGAACCCCGGACC
>JAUNDK010000033.1:4770-26494 GCA_030526115.1 Clostridia bacterium | reverse complement strand
AGCATAAAGACCTTGGAGAGGGTCTATAAACACTACTACTTTATAATACGAGGAGTAGATAACTATGATTCGCAATATAAAAGTAAAAAATGTAGAATTCAAAAAAGGAAGACCTGTAACATGTGTGCCGATTCAGGGCGCAACACTTTCCGACTTATTAAAGGAATGTGAGAACATTGCATCTGCGGATGTAATAGAGTGGAGAATAGACTTTTTCGAGGAAGATATATTCACAGCTTTTCCGAAGGTTATGAAAGCCTGCGGAGATAAGCCTGTGCTTCTCACAGACAGAACCGTCAGCGAGGGTGGAAAAGGCAAACTCGATAATTACAGAGATTTTCTTTCAAGAATTATAACAGAGCTTAAACCTGATATGATAGATATTGAGTTTGATAATCCTGCTTCTGCTGAGCTTATCGGACTTTCAAAAGAAAATAATGTAACCACAGTGGTCTCAAACCACAGCTTCACTTCCACTATGAGCGAAGCGGATTTAATCTCAAAGTTGAATTTAATGGAAGAAGCAGGCGCAGATATTCCAAAGGTTGCTCAGATGCCACAGAGCTTTGCAGATGTACTTACCGTACTTTCCGCAACTGCAAAAGTATCCGAAAATAACTTCCCGATTATTACCATGTCCATGGGTAAGCTCGGTAAGGTGACAAGACTGTGCGGAGAGGTTTCAGGCTCTGCTCTTACTTTCGGATCAGCCGCAAAGGCATCTGCACCGGGTCAGGTGAATATAGACCTGCTTAACACCATACTCGATGAAATGAGTATCTGATGTAAATGGATTATTGAAAAAGGAAAAGATTATGAGAAAATTAATATCATTTACTGTGCCGTGCTACAATTCAGCCGAATATATGCACATATGCATAGACAGTCTCCTCAAGGGTGGAGACAAAGTCGAGATAATAATTATCGACGACGGCTCCAAGGACAGGACAGGGGAGATAGCCGATGAATATGCGGCAAAGTACCCTGATATAATAAAGGTTGTCCATCAGGAGAACGGTGGTCATGGTGAAGGAATAAACCAGGGCATAAAACATGCCACAGGTGTTTATTTCAAAGTAGTGGACAGTGACGACTGGGTCGGTGAACATGCCCTCACACAGCTTCTTGACTATATCGGTGGCAGGGCAGATGAACAGCTCCCTGACTTAATGGTCTGTAACTATGTCTACTACATAAAAGAAAAAGGTCCGGACAGGACGATAAAGTTTAAAAATATTTTCCCTGAGTGGAAACAGGTGAGCTGGGAACAGACCAAGCCTTTCGGCATCAGCCAGAATCTCACCCTTCATTCATGTATGTTCAAGACAAGCGTGATGAAAGAGAACGGTATTGTGCTTCCGAAACATACTTTCTATGAGGATAATTATTACGTATATTATTCAATTCCGTTTGTAAGCAGGATTCAGTATTTTGATCTTGACTTCTATTTCTACCTCATTGGCAGAGATGGGCAGTCAGTTGCCAAAGAAGCTCTGCTGAAAAGGTATGCTCAGCAGTTAAAGGTAACAAAGCTCTGCTTTGAGTCTCACCGCATACTGGAGCTTAAAGATAAACGCCCGAAGCTCTACAAGGTAATGTATCATCACTTAAGGCTCATGTTCCTGCTTTCGAGTCTGTTCTGCCGTCTTAACAAGACAAAAGAGCATGACGAGGACATGAAAAAGTTCTGGGAAGAGCTCTACAATATAGACACTCCTCTCGCGGATAAAATGAAAAAACACAGTCTTGCCGCATGGCTTAATATACCCGGAAAACCGGGACAGTTTGTATGTTCATTTGCCTACGAGCTTGCCCACAGATTTGTAAAATTCAATTAAACAGGAAAAAACCGAGTCCGTTAATTCGAACTCGGTTATCTTTTTAATCAAACATATCTTTGATTTTCTGGAAGAAGCCCTTGCGCTTCTGGTAGTTCTTTTCGTCACAGTTTTCATCGAACTGCTTTAAAAGTTCTTTCTGCTGCTTGGAGAGATTCTTTGGAACCTCAATTGTGACGTGAACGTATTCGTCGCCCTTGCCGTATCCATGAATATTCGGAATACCCTTACCTTTGAGACGGAATGTATCGTTAGGCTGAGTACCCTCATGCACATGATAGCTTACCTTTCCGTCGAGTGTAGGAACTTCTACATCACATCCAAGAGCCGCCTGAGTAAAGGTGAGAGGTAAATCGATGTGAATATCGTTTCCTCTTCTCTCAAAAATGGCATGAGGTCTTACGGTTACATAAACATGAAGATCTCCGTTAGGGCCATTGTTTATTCCTGCATTTCCTTTTCCGCCTACGTTAAGTACATTTCCGTCATCAATACCTGCCGGAATTGAAATTTCGATGGTTTTAGGGTGTCTGATTCTTCCGTGACCGTCACATGTAGGACACTTGTGTTCAATAATCTTACCTGTACCGTTACAATGGTCACAGTTCTGCTGAGACTGCATAACACCAAACGGTGTTCTCTGGTTAATGCTGATTCTGCCTGAACCGCCACAGTTAGGACAGGTCTTAGGGGAAGTTCCTTTCTCGGCACCTGAACCGCCGCAGTCTGTGCAGGTCTCAATCTGCTGATATGTTACATTCTTCTTGCAGCCTTTTGCAGCTTCCTCAAAGGAAATAGTAACATTTGCCTCACAGTCTGAACCTCTTCTCGGAGCATTTGGGTTGGCTCTTCTGCCACCGCCGAAACCGCCACCGAAGAAGCTGTCGAAAATATCATTGAAATCGAAGCCGCCACCTGCGGAACCCCATGGGTTGCCACCTGCACCGCCACCGAAGTTCGGATCAACACCTGCAAAGCCAAACTGGTCATATCTCTGTTTCTTATCCTTGTCGGAAAGAACCTCGTATGCCTCGTTTACCTCTTTGAAGTGTTCTTCGCAATCCTTGTCGCCGGGGTGGAGGTCAGGATGATACTGCTTGGCGAGTTTTCTGTATGCTTTTTTTATCTCGTCATCGGAAGCACTCTTCTGAACACCGAGCACTTCATAATAATCTCTTTTATCTGCCACGTGGATTCACTCCTGTTGCTTATTACAAATGAGTGGCTGTGCATGGCACAGTCACTCAATATTGTATCTTATCGGTTAATATTAGTCAACATCCTTGAAGTCAGCGTCGTAAACATTGCCGTCATCAGGCTGTGCACCGCCGTTTGGAGCTGCACCGTATGGTGGCTGCTGTCCGGGAGATGCACCCTGTGGGTTAGCCTGCTGATAGAGCTTTGTGCCAACTGCCATAACTGCCTTCTCAAGAGCTTCCATGCCTGCCTTGAGGTCCTCAACAGAACCACCGTTAAGCTTCTCTCTGAGGGCTGCAACCTTGGAGTTAACCTCGTTCTTATCCTCATCGCTGAGCTTGTCGCCGTTCTCGTTGATGAGCTTCTCTGCCTGATAGCAAGCGTTCTCAGCGTTGTTTCTTGTGTCAACCTCTTCACGGCGCTTCTTGTCCTCAGCAGCAAACTGCTCTGCTGCCTTAACAGCTGCGTCGATGTCTTCCTTGCTCATGTTGGAGGAAGAAGAAATTGTGATGTGCTGCTCTTTGCCTGTTCCGAGGTCCTTAGCGGATACGTTTACGATACCGTTAGCGTCGATATCGAATGTAACCTCGATCTGAGGTATTCCTCTTGGAGCTGGTGCGATACCGTCAAGCTTGAAGAGACCGAGCTGCTTGTTGTCTCTTGCGAACTCTCTTTCACCCTGAAGAACGTTAACCTCAACCTGAGTCTGTCCGTCAGCAGCTGTGGAGAAGATCTGGCTCTTCTTTGTTGGGATAGTTGTGTTTCTGTCGATGATCTTTGTCATAACACCGCCCATTGTCTCAACACCGAGGGAGAGTGGTGTAACGTCGAGGAGGAGGAGACCCTGAACCTCGCCACCGAGAACACCTGCCTGAATAGCAGCACCGATAGCAACGCACTCGTCTGGGTTAATACCCTTGAATGGCTCCTTGCCGATGAAGTTCTTAACAGCTTCCTGAACTGCAGGAATTCTGGAGGAACCACCAACCATGAGAACCTTGTGAATCTCACCGATGGAAAGACCGGAGTCGGAGAGAGCCTGTCTTACAGGACCCATTGTCTTCTCAACAAGGTCAGCTGTGAGCTCGTTGAACTTAGCTCTTGTGAGTGTGAGGTCGAGGTGCTTAGGACCTGTTGCATCTGCTGTGATGAATGGGAGGTTGATAGCTGCGCTTGTTGTGCCGGAAAGCTCAATCTTAGCCTTCTCAGCTGCATCCTTAAGTCTCTGCATAGCCATCTTGTCGCCGTGAAGGTCAATACCCTCCTGAACCTTGAAGGAATCAGCAATCCACTCTACGATTCTTGCGTCGAAGTCATCACCGCCGAGCTTGTTGTTACCTGCAGTAGCAAGAACTTCCTGAACGCCGTCGCCCATCTCGATGATGGAAACGTCGAATGTACCACCGCCGAGGTCGTAAACCATGACCTTCTGATCTTCTTCCTTATCTACACCGTAGGAGAGAGCGGCTGCTGTCGGCTCGTTGATGATTCTCTTAACCTCAAGGCCTGCAATCTTACCTGCGTCCTTTGTAGCCTGACGCTGAGCATCTGTAAAGTAAGCCGGAACAGTGATAACTGCGCTTGTTACAGGCTCACCGAGGTATGCCTCTGCATCAGCCTTGAGCTGCTGAAGAATCATAGCGGAGATTTCCTGTGGTGTGTACTGCTTGTCATCAACAGTTACCTTATAGTTTGTACCCATTTCTCTCTTAATGGAGGAGATTGTTCTGTCCGGGTTTGTGATAGCCTGGTTCTTTGCAATCTGGCCAACGATTCTTTCGCCTGTCTTCTGGAAAGCAACAACGGAAGGAGTTGTTCTTGCGCCTCTCTGGTTTGCGATAACTACAGGCTCGCCGCCTTCGATAACTGCTACGCAGCTGTTAGTTGTACCTAAGTCGATACCAATTGTCTTTGCCATAATATTTACATCCTTTCGAATTGTATATCAAAAATTAATTTGTAACCTGGACCATTGCCAGTCTGATAACTTTGTCATTGAGTTTGTATCCCTTCTGGAATACATTTGCGATTACACCGGACTCGAGTTCGTCGCTGTCCACCATGCCGATGGCAGTGTGAAGTTCAGGATCAAAAACATCACCGACTTCACCGTAAGCTGTAATTCCCAGCTTATCAAACGCAAGTGAGAACTGATTTGCAATCATCTCAACGCCCTTTTTAAAGGAATCAAGATCGCCGTTTTCAAGGCTTAATGCTCTGTCCATGTTGTCCGCAACAGGGAGTATGGCCTGAACTGTATCCGAAACAGCGTTTCCGTAAGTCTGAAGCTTTTCGTTTGCTGTTCTCTTGCGGTAGTTGTCGTATTCTGCGAGAACTCTCAGATGAGCCTTTTTATATTCGTCAAATTCCGCCTGAAGCTTTTCAAGGGCTTCTTTGTCCTTTGACTTCTTCTCCTTTTTCTTTTTCTCGGCCTTCTCTTCAGGCTGAGCATCATTTACTTCAGAAGCAGCTTCTTCAACTGTTTCCTCAGCAGTTTCCTTTTTAATATCTTCTGCCAATTAAAATTCTCCTTTCTCTTGGCTAATCTTCATTTAATAATGCCGTAAACATATTACCTACCTTATCGGCGATATATCTGACGCATTCGGTTACAATGGGGTAGTTCATTCGCATCGGCCCGATAACCGCTATGGCACCTGCATCTGTACCGTCAATAAGATAACGGCTCATTACAACTGCACTTTCACGAAATTCCGGTCTGCCGATTTCCGTACCGAGCAAAGTGTTTACTCTGCCTGTCTTACAGGTCAGCAGCAAATCGAGCTCGGAACTGTCACCGAGGGTTTTGACAATCTGTCTTGCACCGCCGTGACTGAACTCTCCATACAGAAGCAGATTCATCTGTCCGTTTGTAACGGTTTCCGGCTTTCCTGTTTCTCTTGCTGCTTCAAGCAAAGCGAGAAGGGGAGAGCTCATCAGCATTGCCATGTCACCAAAGCTTATTCCCAGACTCTGAATAAATCCCGGGGTAATTTCCGAGACTGTCTTTCCTGCGATTCTTTCATTGAAGATTCTGAAGAATATTCTCATAATCTCCGGCGAAAGATCGAATTCACAGTGAAAAACTCTGGTTTTCATTGTGCCCGCTGAGCTCATCATAATGAGCATTGCGGCCCTTCGGCTTATCTGAACAAACTGAACAGCTTTTATTGTGGATGTGCTTCCTCCGGGGGAGGTAGCTGCAGATGTGAATCTTGTGGCACCTGCCAGGGCTTCGGTTGCGTTTCCGAGAAG
Source organism: Clostridia bacterium (assembly GCA_030526115.1). Lineage (GTDB taxonomy): Bacteria > Bacillota > Clostridia > Oscillospirales > Acutalibacteraceae > SIG603. The sequence continues at coordinate 20,204 of JAUNDK010000033.1, read as the reverse complement.
TTTTTCTCTGTCAAACTCAGCCTTGTCCAGGGTTTTATCCATGAAGTCTTTTAAATCCTCTGGAATTGCCACAGGATCAAATCCTGCATTGAGGTATTCTCTGTAACCTGCCTGAGAAGGAATTCTGCCCGCTGAAGTGTGGGGCTGTTCCAGAAGTCCGAGTTCAATCAGATCTGCCATTTCATTTCTTACCGTGGCACTTGAAAATCCGATTTCCTCAGCGATGGACTTTGAACCGACAGGCTCACCGGAGGCAGTGTAGTTTCTGATAATGGATGAAAGAACTTTCTGTTTTCTTGGGGTTAAATCCATCATAGCCTCCTTTCTTACTTTTAGCACTCTTGTTTCCTGAGTGCTAAACTGTGCTTATAAAATACCACTCTTGCCACAGCTTGTCAATATTTTAATTATGAATAATTTGAAAATTCAGTTTTAAGAAACTGTTATCTTCATCATTGTATATACATATATATAGAAAACATAACGGGAAGAATTTGCAGTTTATTATCAATCCGAATGTTCAAATTAATTGAATTTACTTTTAGTTTGTGATATTATACATAAAAACGGATTAAGTAACTTATATTCGTTTGTACATTATTTTAGGGAGGTTTTGAAATGAAAAAACCATATTTAAAGAAAATCATGGCTTCAATAGCCATTCTTGCAATTATGTCCTCATTTACCGCATGTGCAGGCGGAGGAGAAGATGATGTTGCGGTATCAACAGCTGAGAACCCCGTTGTTGTAGAACAGGCTGTGGAAGAAACTCCGGCTCCGACTCCGGAAGTAACAGAAGAACCTGTCGAGGCAACTCCTGTTCCTACAGAGGAACCTGCACCTGAAGTATCTGAAGAAAGTGCGGTAGAGGCAGCAGACACATCAGCGGAGTCAGGCAAGTTACCTGTCGCTAATATGTCAGAGACCGATGAGAAAGAAGAGAATAAGAAAGTTCTTCCTCCAAAGCCTCAGGGAGCCAAGATTCCGAATGAGAAAACAAACCTCTTAACAGGTGAAGATACTCTCACAAAAGAGGCTCAGGGCAAGAGAAGTGTAGCTGTTATGGTAAATAACATCAAGAACTGCCTTCCTCAGTATGGTATCTCAGCCGCAGATGTAGTATATGAGGTACCTGTTGAATATGATATCACAAGACTCATGTGTGTTTACGGAGACTACACTCAGGTTCCTGAAATGTGCTCCATCCGTTCCTGCCGTTACTACTATCCGATTCTTGCTGTTGGTATGGATTCCATCTATATCCACTGGGGTCTTGATATGACAGTTGCCAAGGATACACTTGAGAGACTTGAGAACGATCACATTGACGGCGACACAGGTGCTTACGGTCTCTTCGGAAGAGATCAGGATAAGCTCGATGAAGGCTATGCCCTTGAGCACACATCCACACTTGACGGTCCTGCACTTCCTGCAGCATTTGAAGAAGCAGGTTTCAGAACAGATATCGAAGAGAACTATTATAAGGATACTCTCTTCCAGTTCAGCGAAGAACCTGTTGTAGCCAACGGTGAAGAGTGCTACGAAGCAACTGTTGCATTCAGCTCAGAGTATTATTCCACATTCAACTATAACGCAGACGACAGAAAGTACTATAAGCAGCATTCCGGCAATCCTCACATGGATGCAAGATCCGGTGAGCAGCTGAAGTTCGATAACGTTCTTGTACTCGAAACAGAGGTTGGTATGCTTCCTGATGATACATCCGGCAGACGTAAAATTGAAGTGAATCAGAAAGATGCAAGGGGTTATCTCCTTACAGGCGGATATATCCAGGAAATCAAGTGGACAAAGAACAGCGATTTCGAGAAGATTGTCATCACAGATTTAAAGGATAATCCTGTTCTCCTCAATACAGGTAAAACATATATTGCAATATGCAATCCTGATTCACTTTACGTAGAATAATTTTTCGGAAGGCCTCTTTCAAAGGGGTCTTCTTCCATTTTATGTCTGAAAAGTTAAAATAATTAAGAATTTGTTAAAATGCAAAAATTCTGTTGACTTTTACTGACTTAATAAATATAATAGCTTTAGCACTCAGGAAACAAGAGTGCTAAACAATGAAATTCCATTATCCAGAATAATATAGATAGGAATTTACTATGAAAAGAAAGGATGAGTTCTTTTCGAACTCAGGTGTTTAACAATGACAATCAAGCCTTTACTTGACAGAGTTCTCCTCAAAGCAACAGAAGTTGAAGAAACAACAAAGAGCGGTATCGTACTCGCAGGTACTTCTAAGGAGAAGCCAATCATCTCCGAGGTAGTAGCAGTAGGTCCGGGTGGATTTGTAGATGACCACGAGGTAAAAATGTATATCAAAGAGGGCGACAAGGTAATCGTTGCCAAGTATTCCGGAACAGAGGTTAAGCTCGACGATCAGGAGTACACAATCGTTCGTCAGTCCGATATCCTCGCAGTTGTAGAATAATCTGAAAAAAGAGATTTATAGATTTACAGTAATTACACAAAGGTAGGTAATAAACAATGGCAAAGCAGTTAGTTTACGGCGAAGAGGCAAGAAAGGCCCTTCTCGGCGGTATTAACAAGTTATCAGATACAGTTAAGATTACACTCGGACCTAAGGGCCGCAACGTAGTTCTCGAGAAGAAGTACGGCGCTCCGCTCATCACAAACGACGGTGTTACAATCGCCCGTGAGATTGAGCTTGAAGATCCATTCGAGAACATGGGTGCACAGCTCGTTCGTGAGGTTGCCACAAAGACAAACGATGTAGCAGGTGACGGTACAACAACAGCTACACTTCTCGCTCAGGCTCTCATCCGTGAGGGTATGAAGAACGTTACAGCAGGTGCAAACCCAATGGTACTCCGTAAGGGTATTCAGGGTGCAACAGACAAGGCTGTTGAGGCTGTAAAGAGCAATGCAAAGAAGGTAACATGCACAGAGGATATCGCAAGAGTTGCTGCAGTTTCCTCTGCTTCCGAAGATATCGGTAACCTCATTGCAGACGCAATGGAGAAGGTTACAGCAGACGGTGTTATCACAGTTGAAGAGTCCAAGACAGCTGAGACATACAGCGAGGTTGTTGAGGGTATGCAGTTTGACCGTGGTTACATCACACCATACATGGTAACAGACACAGACAAGATGGTTGCTGAGCTTGACGATCCATACATCCTTATCACAGACAAGAAGATTTCTTCCATTCAGGACATTCTCCCAATCCTTGAGCAGATTGTTCAGTCCGGCAGAAAGCTTCTCATCATCGCAGAGGACATCGAGGGTGAGGCTCTCACAACTCTCATTCTCAACAGACTCAGAGGAACATTCACAGTTGTAGGCATCAAGGCTCCTGGCTTCGGTGACAGAAGAAAAGAGATGCTCCGTGATATCGCTACACTCACAGGTGGTCAGGTTATCACAGATGAGCTCGGTCTCGATCTCAAGGATACAACTCTTGATATGCTCGGCCGTGCACGTCAGACAAGAACAGACAAGGATAACACAATCATCGTTGACGGTTACGGTGACAAGGATGCCATCAAGGCTCGCTGCAACCAGATCAGAGCTCAGATTGAGGTTACACAGTCCGAGTTCGACCGTGACAAGCTCCAGGAGAGACTTGCAAAGCTCGCAGGCGGTGTTGCTGTTATCAAAGTTGGTGCAGCTACTGAGATTGAGATGAAGGAGCAGAAGCTCAGAATCGAAGATGCTCTTGCAGCTACAAAGGCAGCTGTTGAAGAGGGTATCGTAGCAGGTGGCGGAACAGCTCTCATCGATGCTATTCCTGCTGTTAAGGCTTATGTTGATACACTCGAGGGTGACGAGAAGACGGGTGCTACCATCGTTCTCAAGGCACTTGAGGAGCCTGTACGTCAGATTGCAGCAAATGCAGGTATCGAAGGTTCCGTTATCGTTGACAAGCTCAAGAGCAAGGCAGAGGTTGGCTTCGGCTACAACGCTCTCACAGATACATACGGCGATATGATCGAGCTCGGTATCGTTGACCCGACAAAGGTTACACGTTCCGCACTCCAGAATGCAGCATCCGTAGCTTCCGTTGTTCTCACAACAGAGTCCCTCGTTGCTGATATTCCAACTCCACCGGCACCGGCTGCTCCTGCAGGCGACATGGGTGGAATGGGCGGTATGTACTAATTCCCAATATACAATTCAGGCACACTTTCGGGTGTGCCTTTTACTTTTCTGACTTTTCTGTTGATTTTTATTGATATAGGTATATAATGATTAGAATATCATTTTATTAAGGAGGATTTTTCATGGAAAATAAGGTTGTTTTGCTTGTCAACGATGACGGAATAGATGCACCGGGAATAATTCAGCTTGCGGAAGCTGCAAAAGATTTGGGTGAAGTATGGGTAGTGTGTCCGGACCGCCAGAACAGTGCGATGTCCCATAGAATCACCTACAATACTCCGCTTACTGTAACAAAGCGTACAGACTTTATGGAAGGCATAAATGCCTATGCATGTTCAGGTTCTCCTGCCGACTGCGTTCGTGTAGGTGTAAAGCTTATCGGTAAGCGCCCTGACCTCGTTCTTTCCGGGGTAAACTATGGCTATAATATATCATGGGATTTACAGTATTCCGGAACAGTATCCGCTGCCCTTGAGGCTGCATTCCTGGGCGTTAATTCAATAGCCCTGTCTCAGGCGAATCCTGAATATCATCCTGTAACGGACAGATATCTTAAGGAACTCATTGTTGAGTACATGGACAGAAAACTGGATAAAAAACAGTGCTGGAACATAAACTTTCCTGACTGCCCTCCTGAGGAATGTAAGGGAGTTATGAGAGATGTAAGAGTATCTGATGACAATTTCTACTGCGATGATTACTCTGTCGAGCAGATTGATGAGAACACCGCAGAATACAAAGTAATCGCCGGTCGCAACTGGAAAGGTTCCGAAGGCACGGATCTCTATGCTGTAACAAACAACTTCGTTTCAGTAGGTGTCGTTAAAAATATCAGTTAAAAAAGGTAAAACATGGTATCAGTTTTAAGAAAACTTTTAATCAAAGCTCCAAAGGGAAGCGAAGAATACAGGAGTGCCTGTGGTTATTTATGCGGAGCGGTTGGCATAGCCTTCAACCTGTTGCTTGTGGCACTCAAGTTCTTTGCGGGAATAATCAGTAATTCCATAGCAATTACGGCAGATGCCGCAAACAATCTCTCAGATGCAGGCTCATCAATAGTAACTCTGCTGGGCTTCAAAATAGCAGGGCAGAAGGCAGACAGTGAACATCCTTACGGTCATGGCAGAATGGAGTATATCGCAGGCTTCATAGTTTCCATACTTATCATGATAATGTCATGGTCACTTATCACATCTTCAGTAAAGAAGATAATTCATCCTGAGGAGACAGTTTTTTCTCCTGTTATTGCCGTAATACTCATAGTATCAATACTTGTGAAATGTTATATGGCAATATATAACACAGGAATAGGCAAAGAGATAGACTCGGTTGCCCTGCATGCCACAGCAATAGACTCCCTCTCTGACTGTATTGCCACAGGAACAGTCCTGGCGGTAACACTTATTTCTCATTTCTTCGGTCTTAATATAGACGGATATGCAGGTGTTGTTGTTGGCCTGTTTGTAGGTTATACAGGGGTAAAAGCTGCGATGGATACCCTAAATCCGCTTCTCGGATTACCGCCTGAGGAGAGCTTCGTTAAATCCATAGAAGAAACCTGTCTTAGCTTCAACGAGAATATTCTCGGAATTCACGATATGCTCATCCACGACTATGGTCCGGGAAGAAAATATGTCTCGCTTCACGCAGAGGTCCCCGCCGAGGGTGATATACTCGAACTTCATGAAATAATCGATGCCCTCGAAAAAGAGATAGGGGAAAAGGAACACTGTTTCATCACAGTTCACATGGATCCCATTGTTACAGCCGATGCTGAGGTTATAAATACAAAATATGCACTTCAGACAGTAATAGAGAAAATCAATAACGGAATACTCTTAAACAGTACCCATAAGCACCACAAAAAGGAGTCAGAACGAAATCTTTCAATTTCCATGCACGATTTCCGCATGGTTCCGGGTGATAACAGAACAAACCTGGTTTTTGATATCGTTGTTCCTTTCGGAGGTCCTCATTCAGACAGTGAGATTATCGATTATATCAATAAAGAAATAAAAGCCGAAATGGGCGATAAATATGTTGCAGTTATTCAGGTTGACCATGATATGGGTACAACAAAAGACTGATTTTACGCATAAATCCAAACCTGATAATAATAGTTGATTTTTATTCAACAATAGTCTATTATATAAAAGTATTACTGTTTATTGTAAACTAAATTTTCAACAGGAGGCATTTATAATGAATGCATCAGAAAAGAAGGCACTCGAGATAATGGCCGCTAAGGTCAGAATTGATATTATCGAGGGTGTATTCAATGCAAAGTCCGGTCATCCGGGCGGATCTCTTTCATCTGCTGATATTTTCACATATCTCTACTGCAAGGAAATGAACGTAAATCCTGAGAAGCCAAAGTGTCCTGACAGAGACAGATTTGTTCTCTCCAAGGGTCATTGTGCACCTGGTCTTTACGCTATCCTCGCAGAAAAGGGCTTCTTCTCCAAGGATGAGATTAAGAAGCTCCGTCACATCGACGCAATGCTCCAGGGTCACCCTGACATGAAGGGCACACCGGGCATCGATATGTCTTCCGGTTCCCTCGGACAGGGCATTTCCTGTGCTGTAGGTATGGCTCTTGCAGGCAAGCTCGATAATAAGGATTACAGAACCTACTGTCTCCTCGGCGACGGTGAGATAGACGAAGGTCAGGTATGGGAGGCAGCAATGTCCGCTTCTCACATGAATCTTGACAATCTCTGCCTTATCGTTGACTGGAACGGTCTCCAGATTGACGGTCCTATTCAGGAGGTTGCAGGTCCTGAGCCAATCGACGCAAAGTTCGAGGCTTTCGGTTTCGATGTTCAGGTAATCGATGCTCATAACTTTGATGAAATCGATACTGCTTTTGCACACGCAAAAGAGGTTAAGGGCAAGCCAAGCTGCATTATCGCTAAGTCCGTAAAGGGCAAGGGCGTTTCCTACATGGAGAACAATGTAAACTGGCACGGCGCTGCACCAAACAAAGAGCAGTACGATGTTGCTATGGCAGAGCTTACAGCAAAGCTCGCAGAGCTTGAGGCTTAAGGAGGTTTGTAATAATGGCTGAAATGATTAAGAAGGCTACCAGAGAGAGCTTCGGTGAGGCTCTCGTTGAGCTGGCTAAGATTAACGATAAGGTTGTTGTTCTTGATGCAGACCTCGCTGCTGCAACAAAGACAGGTGTTTTCAAGAAGGCTTTTCCTGAGAGATTCTTTGATTTAGGTATTGCAGAGTGCAACATGGTTGGTGTCGCCGCAGGTCTTGCAACATGCGGAAAAATTCCTTTTGCCGCATCCTTCGCAATGTTCTCAGCAGGCAGAGCATTCGAGCAGGTAAGAAACTCTGTTGGTTACCCACACCTCAATGTTAAGATTGCAGGTTCCCATGCAGGTATCTCCGTTGGTGAAGACGGTGCAACACACCAGTGCCTCGAGGATATCGCTCTTATGAGAACAATCCCCGGCATGACAGTTATTAACCCATGTGACCATTACGAGATGATGGGTGCTGTTAAGGCTATGGCAGAGGTTGACGGACCATGTTATGTTCGTCTCGGCCGTCTTGCAGTTGAGTCCGTAAACAACAGCGATGATTACAAGTTTGAGCTTGGTAAGGGCGTAGAGCTTCGTGAGGGTAATGATATCACTATCGTTGCAACAGGTCTCCTTGTACAGGAAGCATGCAAGGCTGCAGATTCCCTCAGGGAGCAGGGCATCAATGTAAGAGTTATCAACATTCACACAATCAAGCCTATCGATGAAGAGATCATCATCAAGGCAGCAAAAGAGACAGGCTTCATCATCACAGCTGAAGAGCACAATGTTATCGGTGGTCTCGGCGAGGCTGTTGCCGCTGTTCTCGCAGAGAACTGCCCAACAAAGATGAAGAGAATCGCTGTTTACGACAGATTCGGTCATTCAGGTCCTGCAGTAGACCTCCTCAAGGAGTTCGGTCTTTCCGCAGAGAACCTTGAAAAGACAGTTCACGAAGTACTCGGCAGATAATTTCATATGTTTAACACAGACCTCACTTCGGTGGGGTCTTTTTTGTTGAATTAAGTTATGCTCTGTGATATTATACACACAGGGGAGGTGAATATATGATCGGCAGAAAAAGCAATATCGGTTTTACAGTTATGTCATTATGCTATCTTGCTGGCATAATCTTACACCTGTTCACAAGAATATCGCAGGAATATTATGATATTATTTGGGTTGGGGTTATACAAAGTACTGTCCCTCGATGCCTGTATATTACGGGAACAATAATCTGGACTATGTCTCATTCTCAGGAGATTGTACATAAAACCATACGAAACTGTTTTATTGTCACAGGCGGACTAATGGTGTTCTGGCTGTCGGTACTGCATGTTAAGTGGACTTTCATCGGGGAGGAGTATTTCCTGGGCAGATTATTGTGGTACAGCTACTATATTCCCCTCATTTTTGCACCTCTTATGAGCTTTTATGCTTCTCTGTGTATTGCAAGCGGAATATCAAAGAAACTGTCCAAATGGTGGTTTTTGTTCAGTGTTCCTGCTATCATACTTATTGTACTTGTTTTTACAAATGAGCTTCACTTCCTGGTATTTAAATTCGATTCCAAAACTTTCGGCATTAATGTACCATATACTCATGAAATTGTATATTATCTGATATTGGCATACGCTATTCTGCTTATAATAACAATGCTTATCCTTGTAAACAAAACAGCATTCAAAACTAAAGAAATAAAGTATGTCTTATATCCAATGTTGCCGATACTGTCAATAGTCATATACATGCTGATATATGAATACGGAAATATCAGATATTTCAAAGTTGTTTTCAGTCTTGCACCGTGTCTGGTTTTTCTGTATGCCTTCGGCTGGGAGATTCTGATTCAGCTTGGAATAGTTCCCACAAACCGAAAGCACAGAGAAATGCTTCGTGAAAGCACGCCCGCAGGAAGAATAACAGACAGGAATCTTGTAACACAATTCAGATCCAAGTATGCCTCTTATGCAAGGCAGGAAGATATGATTTCCGCAATAGAAAATCCTGTTATGCTCGATAAAACCACAAGATACCGTTCTGCGGAAATAAGCGGAGGATATGTGTTCTGGGAAGAGGATGTCTCAGCATTTGATGAAGCTCTGAGCGAACTGAAAAATATCAGAGAAAAAATCAATGAGGAAAATGAACTTCTGAGAGCAGAAATTTCACTTAGAAAAAATCGTTCTCTTATAGAAACAAGAACCGCACTTATTGATTATATCAATGCAGAGTTTCAGGATGATATCGCAGAGGTCGATAATATCATAAGTACTTGCGATGATAATAATCTCAGGATTAGTCTTTTTAAATCATGCCTCATAGGGACTTTTATCAAGCGGGGGACAAATCTTTATCTGCTCTCTCAGGAAAGCGATATGGTCAGAGCAAAAGAGCTGGAATACGCTCTCAAAGAGCTTTCCAAAACTTTCAGCTGTTTTGATGTCAGCACAACACTTTCCATATCAGTACAAGGATTTCTCCCTGCGGAAGAACTTATTCTTGTTCTTGACTGTATTATGCGGATAGTATCAAAATCGGCAGAAACAATGTCCAGAGTGGATATAGTGGCAAAGGCTTCTTCACAGCTTGTGGCAATTAAACTCGACTTATTTGGTGTGCATGAGATTTATCCCCAAAAACCGGAATCTGAAAAATATGAGCTCAACACATTTTTCAGAGATAATCCTGACAGCACTACGGTAGAAATACTGTGCCTGAAAAAACAGAATATATAAAATAACAGCCGACAGATTATATTACCTGTCGGCTGTCTGTATTTTATAACTTATATTGCATAAAATTGGAGTTGTAAGAGAATCCAAAATCTGAATACAGTTTTACACCCATATCAGAGGCTGTAATCTGAACTGTTCCACAACCGTAGTCCTTTGCTTCTTTTATTACTCTGTCAAGTAATTCTTTGGCAATTCCCTTGCGTCTGTAATCAGGCTTGGTGTACATGCTTGAAAGCAGACCGATTTTGCCGCTGTGACATCCGAAATAGGGTGGTTTCTCAACAAATGACATTCCACTTGTAGCGATTATTGTGTCTCCATCTATTGCCAGCCATGAAACAAAGGTTCCATCTTTAATATGTGAGAGGTAGTAGTTTTTCAGGTCGGGATATAAATCATAATTATCGGTTGCACCTTCTTCACGAAGTTGAGTAATTCTCATATTTATGAATATGTCAAGATCATTTTCAGTAAGTTTTCTATAGGTGATATTCATATAATAGCTCTCCTGATAATATCACTAATTGATTGGTAGTTTATGAAAATGGGCAGCTCCAATCGGAACTGCCCATATATGTTTATATTAATACATTTTTGCGCCTGCAGGAATGTGGTTGTCAAGCATGAGGAGGTGAAGCTTCTCTACGCCTTCTTCCTCGTGAACAGCACTGATAAGCATACCACAGGAATCAATACCCATCATAGATCTTGGAGGAAGGTTGGTGATGGCAAGAAGTGTCTTACCGATTAACTCTTCCGGCTCATAGTACTCGTGGATACCGCTGAGGATAGTTCTGTCTGTGCCTGTACCATCATCGAGAGTGAACTGTAAAAGCTTCTTGCTCTTCTTTACAGCAACACAGTCCTTAACCTTAACAGCACGGAAATCGGACTTGGAGAATGTCTCGAAGTCAACAGCTTCCTCGAATAAAGGCTCAACCTTTACCTTGGAGAAGTCAATCTTCTCTTCTTTTGCTGTCTTCTCTTCAGCCTTTGGTGCACCACCGAGAGTCTTCATAGTAGGGAAGAGGAGAACGTCTCTGATAGCCGGGCTGTCAGTGAGGAGCATAACAAGTCTGTCAATACCGTAACCGATACCGCCTGTTGGTGGCATACCGATTTCGAGGGAGTTGAGGAAGTCCTCATCTGTGTGCTGAGCTTCTTCGTCACCTGCTTCGGCATTTCTGTCCTGCTGAGCAAATCTTTCTCTCTGATCGATAGGATCGTTGAGCTCGGAGTAAGCATTGCACATTTCCCATGTATTGATAAAGAGCTCGAATCTCTCAACCTTCTCAGGGTCGCTTGGCTTTCTCTTTGTAAGTGGGGAGATAGCAACAGGGTGATCCATGATGAATGTAGGCTGAATGAGGTTCTTTTCGCAGTATTCCTCGAAGAAGAGATTGATGATGTCGCCCTTTGTGTGACGATTCTCATACTCAATGTGATGCTCATCAGCGAGCTTCTTAGCCTCTTCATCGCTCTTTACAGCGTCGAAGTCAATGCCTGCGTACTCCTTGATTGCATCGTTCATAGTGAGTCTCTTGAACGGCTTACCGAAGTCGATGATGTGCTCACCGTACTTGATTTCTGTTGTACCGCAAACTGTCTCTGCGAGGTAACGGAACATGCTCTCTGTGAGCTCCATCATTCCGTAGTAGTCTGTGTATGCCTGATAAAGCTCCATGAGTGTGAACTCCGGATTGTGTCTTGTATCGATACCTTCGTTTCTGTAAACACGGCCGATTTCGAATACCTTCTCGAGACCACCGACGATAAGTCTCTTGAGGTAGAGCTCGAGGGAAATTCTGAGCTTAACATCCTCATCAAGAGCATTGTAGTGAGTGTCGAAAGGTCTTGCGGAAGCTCCACCAGGGTTGGAAACGAGAGTAGGTGTCTCAACTTCGATAAATCCTCTGCCGTCGAGGAAGTTTCTTATCTCACGGATAATCTTTGATCTCTTGAGGAATACATCACGGCTGTCGTCGTTCATGATGAGATCAACATATCTCTGACGATATCTTGTGTCAGTATCTGTGAGGCCGTGGAACTTCTCAGGAAGAATCTGAAGGCTCTTCGTGAGAAGTGTGAGCTCCTCTGCGTGAATGGAAATTTCGCCTGTCTTTGTTCTGAAAGCGTAACCCTTAACGCCGTAAATGTCACCGATATCAGATTTCTTGAACTCAGCGTATGCCTCTTCGCCGATAGCGTCTCTTGCAACATAAACCTGAATGGAACCCTTGAGGTCCTTGATGTTGCAGAAGGAAGCCTTACCCATAACACGCTTGAACATCATACGTCCTGCGATGGAAACATGAATCGGGCTTGCGTCCATAATAGCTCTGCGCTCGTTGTAATCGTTGTTTACAGCCTCTTTTGCTGCCTGCTCATCCATGCCTTCTGTGTTAACTTCGGCACGGCCTGCAAGAAGCTCTGCTTCATGTGCGGAGTAAAGAGCTCTTACCTCATCTGTGTGATGAGTCTGGTCATAGCTTGTGATAACAAACGGATCCTTGCCTGCCTGCTGAAGAGCAGCGAGCTTGTCGCGGCGGTTCTGAAGAAGCTGATTAACGTTCTGTTCCTGATTATTCGCCATACTTGTTCTCCTGTTCTGCCTTTTCACGGCTGATATCGATGATAATGAGCTTGTTGATTCCACCCGGTGTTTCTACCTCAACAACAGAACCGATTTTGCTTCCCATAAGAGCCTTGCCGATAGGGGAGTCGTCACTGATTTTGTCGTGTCTTGGATCTGCCTGGTTTGTACCGACAATCTCATAGCACTTGTTTGTTCTTACGCTTCCGTCCGGTCTCTCAACGTTTACTGTAACGAAAGAACCGATGTTAACAACAGAAGAGTCAATCTCACTCTCGTGAACAACAACTGCATTCTTGAGCATAACCTCAAGGTCAGCGATACGAGCTTCAAGAATAGCCTGATCGTTCTTAGCCTCATCGTATTCACTGTTCTCTGAAAGGTCACCGTAAGAGCGTGCTTCCTTGAGCTTTTCAGCGGCATCTTTTCTGCCTACTGTGACGAGATGCTCATACTCTTTCTCGAGAGCTGCTTTACCTTCTTCTGTAACAAAAAACTGCTTTGCCATATTTGTAAACCTTAAAGCCGTGATAAATCAGGCTTTTCCTTTCAAACATTATTTAACTAATAAATTATAAATATCAAAAGCATTTCTGTCAATGCTAAAACGGCGAAATTCTGCGGTATTTCAATATATTTTAGAGAAAAAAGGTATCAAAACATAAAAAAGGCATTGCCTCTTTCGAAGCAATGCCGAAAAATATTTAGAGAATAGCATCTTCGCCTTCTTTTTTGAGGTATCTGCCCAGTGAGAACAGACCACCGATAACACCGAAGAGTGCACCTGCAAGAAGGTATGTACCGACTATATACCATGTATACGGGTCAATATTGAATACTGTGAGGAACGGAACAACGCTGTAAACAACCTCTGTGAGCTTGCTGTAAGCGAGAAGAAGAACAGCAACGCTGATTCCGCCTGAGATAATACCGATAAGGAAACCTTCAACAATAAACGGAACTCTGACGAACCAGTTTGTTGCACCGACAGACTTCATGATGCTTATCTCAACACGTCTTGTGAACATTGTAACACGAACAGTGTTGGAAATAATGAAGAGTGAAACAATACCGAGAACAACAATGAATGCAAGGCTTGCATATTTGAAGAGCTTGTCAAGATTGCTCAGCTTGTTTGCGATATTTGAGTAGTCTGTAATGTGGTCAACACCCTCAATTGCGGAAATCTCCTCAATTGTGGCATCATATTTTCCAAGGTCCTTCATGGAAATCTTATAGGAATCGGGGAGGAAGTTATCCTCACCGTCAAGTCCGTTAAGAATGGAACCGTCATCACCGAGAGCTTCCATAACATCGGCAAGAGCATCATCTCTTGCAATGAATGTGCAGTCTGCAACATTCTCGTTTGCTCTGATTTTCTCACCGACCTGAATTGCTGTAATCTGCGGTAAACCGTCGCTTAAGAAAATTGTGATCTGGTTGTTGCCCTCAATGGATTCCATGGTAGAAGAGAGGTTGAGAGATAACATAACTGCCATACCTGTAAGAAGCAGGCATGAGATAAGAACTGCGATGGATGCAAGGCTCATGGTTCTGTTTTTCCAAAGACCTCTGAAACCTTCCTTAAGTAAATAGAAAAATCTTCCCATTATTTCTTGCCCTCCTCATTAACTTCGTTTAAAACCTGTGAAGCAAGGTCAGGAGCTTCAGAAGAAATATCTTCAAATGCAAATTCAGGCTCTTCATCTATCTCAAAATCAGATTCCGGTACATAATTCTCAAAAGAAGATGTGTCAGCGGTAATCTGTTCTGTTACGCTTCCAATTTCAGGTTCCGGATCATCGGTTGTGAAATCAAGTTCATCTGTTTCCGGAAGAGGTAAATTCATCGGAACATCAGGAAGACTGTCGAAAGCTTCATCCTTCTTTGCATTTGCCTCAGAAGAGTTTTCTTTGTTTTCTTCAATGAAATCATAATCATCTGTGTTGTCATCCACAACCTGATTTGCTGCTGTGTCGGCAACAATTTCACCGCCGTGAATCTGAATGATTCTCTTGTGGAAGTGTTTTACAAGGTTGTGCTCATGAGTAACCATAAGAATGGTTGTTCCTCTGCGGTTTATTTCATTTAAGAGGTCAACAATCTCAAAGGAGAGGGCAGGATCAATGTTACCTGTCGGCTCATCGGCAATGATAAGGGATGGGTTGTTTACAAGCGCTCTTGCAAGACCTACACGCTGTCTTTCACCACCGGAAAGTTCGCTTGGTCTGTGTTTGGCCTTGTGCTGAAGTCCTACAAGACTGAGAATATAGGGAACACGCTTGCGGATACTTCTTCCGGAGGCACCTACAACACGCATTGCAAAAGCAACATTGTCATAAACACTCATGTGCTCAATAAGTCTGAAATCCTGGAAAACTATTCCCATCTTTCTTCTGATATAAGGGATTTTTCTTCTCGGGATTTTTGTGATATCCTCGTCTGCAACAATAATCTGACCTTTGTTGGGTCTTTCTTCGCAGGTGATGAGTTTAATGAAAGTGGATTTACCTGCTCCGGATGAGCCAACGATAAATACAAAGTCACCTTTTTCAATTTTCAGATTTATATTATGCAGAGCTTCGGTACCGTTATTATATACTTTCGATACATTGCGAAATTCAATTACTGAAGGCATAATAACTTCCTTTCAAAATACATAAATTCTCATATTATGATTTGTATATTATAGAGCAAGGCAATGGAAAAATAAAGCTTATCGGGGGAATGTTTGCAACTTTATTGCAAAAACCGCCTGAACCTGAGTTCAGACGGTTAAAAAACTGCTTAGAAATTATTGGGGCCGGAAGAAAGATACTTCTTAACCATAAGGGCAACTTTGAAAACAATAGCATCTTCAAACTCTCTGAGGTCAAGGCCTGTAATCTTCTTAATCTTCTCAAGTCTGTAAACAAGAGTGTTTCTGTG
>JAUNDK010000033.1:0-4760 GCA_030526115.1 Clostridia bacterium | reverse complement strand
TTATCTTGATGTTTCGGAAACATTCAGGTTGTTCTCGAAGAACTTCTGAATTGTAAATAATGTTTCGTGATCGAGAGATTCAATGGAACCCTTCTTGAAAACTTCTCTTAAGAAAATATCACAGAGTGTTGTAGGGAGCTGATAGATAAGTCTTGCGATACCAAGGTTATCATATCTTACGATATTCTTCTCTGTATCAAATACCTTACCGACATCAAGAGCAACCTGAGCTTCCTTGAATGATCTTGCGAGATCCTTAATTCCTTCAACAACTGTACCGATACCGATTCTGCAATGTGTATAGAACTCACCGGAAAGAGTATCGATGATGGAGCTTGCCAGCTTATCGATATCTTTGGATTCGATGTTTGGCTTAATCTCCTTTACGAGAGCAATGTCGGTTTCGTTGATGTTGATTACAAAGTCTTTATTTTTGTCAGGGAAGAGGTTCTGAAGTACATCATATACAGAGATATCACTCTTGTTTGAAATCTTGATGAGCATTACAACACGGCTGACATCATTGCTGAAGTGAAGCTCTCTTGACTTTATGTAAATATCACCGGAGAGAATATTGTCGAGAATAACATTTTTGATAAAATTGCTTCTGTCATATTTCTCATCATAGTAGAGCTTGATGGTGCTCATGGAAACTGCAAGAATATTGACATATCTGAGTGCCTCAGGGTCAGCACCGGATACAAAAACAGCATACTCGTGTCTTGGTGTGTTTCCGAAAGACTTAAAAGTATAACCGTCTACAATAAATGGGCTGGCAGAGCCAAAGCTCTCGCTGGAAACGCCCTCGTTGACCTCACCGATTCTGGAAAGCTCACTGCAGGCAATAATAATGGAAGATTCATCCACAATACCTATAGTACGGTCAATGGAATCTTTCATCTGATGAATTACACCCTGAAATAATCTGTTAGACATATAGCACGACTCCCTTTGTTAAGCTTGTTATTTAAAGAAGTAAATTATATTGACTATAAAACTGAAATATCATTTTTTATAGTGGAATTTGTATAAAAAGATGATAATGATATTTTACACAATGTGCATATAATTTTCAAGCTTTTTTAGTGAAAAAGTTTGATAAAATAATAAAAATATAAGAAAAAAGATTGGATAATTCGGTTTTTCCGTCGAATTTACTAATCTGAAATACGGTTTCGAGAAAAATGCGGTTAAAAGATTTCTGTTAAAATGCCAAAAATGACCGAATTATGCTAAGTGACTAAATCCTTACAGTGTGATTTAGTAAAATGAGTCATAGTAGTTTATTGAGTTTAAGTATAGTTTTATATGCTTTATTATGGCACTTAGATAAAGCGAAGGCCGCATTGACGAATTTTTTTGTTTCATCCTACTATCCTTTATATAATAGTGGACAATTATACACAAATATCATATAATGATTGCAATTATTGATAGTATCTTCGTGATACTGCGGAAAAGGAAATATTAACGCACAATGCGTATATATAAAAGGAAGGATAAATTATGAGAGCTATTATCACAGTACTCGGTAAAGACATGGTAGGTATTCTTGCAAAAGTTACTGCCGTATGTGCCGAAAGAAATGTAAATGTCATAGAGGTAACTCAGTCCATCATGCAGGATATGTTTGCCATGATTATGATGGTAGATGTAAGCAACGCTTCCATTGAGTTCAGTTCCCTTTCTGATGAGCTCGTAGCACTTGGTGAGAGCCTCGGTCTCAAGATTCATGTTATGCACGAGGACATCTTCAACTCCATGCACAAAATCTGATAGTGAGGTAAATCATGTTAGATACAAGAGACATACTTGAAACCATTAATATGATCGACAACGAGGACCTGGATGTTCGTACCATAACCATGGGCATCTCACTTCTCGATTGTGCCGACGAAAACATAGACAAGGCCTGCACTAAGGTCTACGATAAAATCTGCCGTTACGCACAGAACCTTGTCAAAACAGGTGAGGACATCAGCAAACAGTACGGTATTCCGATTGTAAACAAGAGAATTTCCGTTACTCCAATCGCACTCATCGCTGGTGCATGTTCCGGCAGTAACCCTATCAAGTTCGCAAAAACTCTTGACAGAGCCGCAAAAAATCTCGGAGTAAACTTCCTCGGAGGTTATTCCGCTCTTGTTCAGAAGGGCTTTGGTCCCGGTGACTACGCTCTCATCGACAGCATTCCCGAGGCACTTGCCGAGACAGATTTCGTATGTGCTTCCGTAAACGTTGGTTCCACAAAGGCGGGCATAAACATGGATGCCGTAAAGAAGATGGGCCAGATAGTCAGACGTTCTGCAGAGATTACAGCCGACAGAGAGTGTATCGGTGCGGCAAAGCTTGTTGTTCTCTGTAATGCTCCTGAGGATAACCCATTTATGGCAGGTGCTTTCCACGGTGTCAGCGAACCTGACTGTGTAATCAATGTCGGTGTTTCCGGACCCGGTGTTGTCCGTGCGGCAATCGCAAAGGCAAGCGATACAGATTCCATCGATCAGATTGCCGATCTCATCAAAAAGACTGCATTCAAAATCACAAGAATGGGTCAGCTTGTTGCCATGGAAGCATCAAAGCGTCTCTGTGTTCCTTACGGAATCGTTGACCTTTCACTTGCTCCTACACCTGCAATAGGTGACTCTGTTGCTTACATCCTTGAAGAGATGGGTCTTGAGAAGTGCGGCGGTTTCGGTACAACAGCTACACTCGCAATGCTCAACGACGCAGTTAAAAAGGGTGGCGTTATGGCTTCATCCCATGTTGGCGGACTTTCCGGTGCTTTCATTCCTGTTTCCGAAGATGCCGGCATGATAAGCGCAGCAAGAAGCGGAGCACTCACACTCAATAAGCTTGAGGCTATGACTTCCGTATGCTCCGTAGGTCTCGATATGATTATCATTCCCGGTGACACAACAGCAGAGGTTATCTCCGGTATCATCGCAGATGAAGCTGCTATCGGTATGGTAAACTCCAAGACAACAGCATGTCGTCTTATTCCTGCAATAGGTAAAAAGGCAGGAGAAGAGCTCAACTTCGGTGGTCTTCTCGGCGGTGGTCCTATCATGGATGTCAGCCCATATTCACCAAAGAAATTCATAGACCGCGGTGGCAGAATTCCAGCTCCGCTTCAGGCTCTTAAAAACTGATTATCTGAGGATCTCTACGGAGGTCCTCTTTTTGTGCTTATGTGCTTATAAGAAAACAGCAGTCCCGAAAGACTGCTGTAATTTTTTGATTATAACTGCTCGTTCATTTTCTGCATTGCCTTTGAAATGTAAGGGACAGTCTGCTTCTTACGGCTTACAATGCCCGGAAGGTATGCTTCATTGTTTTCAACAGAGCAACCAAAAGCATTCTTTACGATTTCTTCTGTACCTTCGCCGAGGAAAATAAGTCTGGAGCTTTCCTGCATAACATCTGTGAACATGAGGAATACCATGTCAAGGTGAGTTGTGTCCATAACTTCTTTGAGGTATGGTCTCATTCTCTCCATGAGTTTGTCTGTGTCCTCTTTACCTATAACACTGACCTGAGAAATACCGAGCTTCTTATCCTCGGAATTAAATGTCTTAAAGTCGGCGTAGAAAACTTCTTCTTCTGTCTGTCCGTCGTGATTGGAGCCTGCTCTGAACATTTCTGTTGCAAATTCTTCAGGATCAATCTCTGCAATTATTGCAAGTTCTTTTGCAATGGCTTTGTCAATTGGTGTGCATGTAGGGGAACGGAAGCAGAGTGTATCGGAGAGTATAGCGGAACAGAGTATTCCGGCAATCTTCTTATCAATCTCAACGCCTGCCTCATGATACATCATGGTGATGATGGTTGCGGTGCAGCCTAAAGGCATGTTTCTGAAGTTGATTGGCTGCATGGTTTGAATTGAACCGATTCTGTGATGGTCGATAACCTCGATGATTTCACAGAATTCAATACCGTCAACAGCCTGAGTTGCCTCGTTGTGGTCAACCATAACAACTTTCTGTGGCTCCATATCAAGAAGGTTACGCTGAGATAAAAGTCCGATGTATTTTTCGTTCCTGTCAAGAACAGGGAAGTATCTGAGTCGCATCTTTGTCATAACTTCTCTGATCTCAGACACAAGATCATTTTCATGAACAGTTACAAGGTTAGTTGCGCTCATAACCTGTCTGACAGGCATGGACTGATTTATAAGTCTTGCAACGGTAAATGTATCATAAGGAGTAACGATAATTGTACATCCGTTGTCCTCGGCAAGTGTTTTGATAAGCTTTGATACATTCTCGCCGTCTTCAAGGCAGACAATAAGCCATTCGGCTCCGCCTTCAATGGCACTCAGCATGGCGCCGGAACGGTTTCCGAGAATAACCATGGCATGTTTTCTTACAATGTGTGATACTTTTTCGTCGTTGGAAGCACCGATTAAAACTTCGCCCTCATCAAATACCTTTTCGGGGTCACCGACGATGAGTTCACCTGCAAGAGTTTCAACGATATTTCTGCACTTTACAGCGGAGTCGGAGAGTGCGGTTGCGGAGTCATGCTCCATGGAGTTTCTTGCAACGTCACCTCTTGTAATAATACCGATTAAGCTGTTATTTTCAAGAACAGGCAGGGAAGGAGTATTATTTTCCTCCATTTTCTGCCAGGCCATATATAGGGAAGTCTCGGCATCAACACCCTGAATTCTTCTCATTGCAACATTCTTTGCTTTTGGCTCAAGAGTGTCGGCAAAAGCAGGTGGCTTGATTCCGAAATGATTTAAAACAAATTTTGTT
>JAUNDK010000104.1 GCA_030526115.1 Clostridia bacterium | reverse complement strand
CACGGTGGTGTGAGAGGTCGGGAAAATTTATTTAATTTTCCCTCCTACTCGATTGTTGGTTTTGCATCTTGAGATTTTATTTTTTCTTAACAGCAATCTATGATGGCTTTTCCGCATATTTCACCTGCCGCCGCTGAGTATCAGATAGCAAGAATCGCAAAAGCAAACGATATGACCGGGGACGAGGTACGGGAGATTATTGAGAAATGCACCGACGGTAAGTTTTTAGGCATATTCGGAGAAGAAACTGTAAATGTTCTTAAAGTGAATTTGATGCTCGACGGGATTCTGTAACAGCTTTAAAGTGGAAGGGGTTCGACCTTTTCGCCTTTACCTTTATGCAATCTTAATACTGTCTTTATCTTGTTTATACAGATTTAATACTGATTAAGATAAAATAAAGACGGTTAAAGGAGAAGAGAGATGAAATCTGTATTATTGATAGGACTTGGCAGGTTTGGCAGGCATATTGCAGTGAAACTTAATGAGATGCGGCATCAGGTTATGGCTGTAGACAAAAATGAAAATAGAGTAAATGCAGTTTTGCCCTTTGCTATGAATGCACAAATCGGTGACGCAACAAATGAGGATTTTTTAAAGACGCTGGGAGTAAATAATTTTGACGTCTGCATTGTCGCGATCGGGGATGATTTCCAAAGCTCGCTTGAAACGACATCATTATTAAAGGAACTGGGAGCCAGGAAGGTAGTTTCCCGTGCGGCACGGGATGTACATGCAAAATTTCTTCTGCGAAATGGAGCGGATGAAATCGTATATCCCGAAAGGCAGCTTGCCGATTGGACGGCAATCCGCTATACATCCGATCATATCCTGGATTACATAGAACTCGATAGTGACCATGCGATTTTTGAAATCAACGTACCCGGGAAATGGATCGGGAAAACGGTTGTTGAAGCAAATGTACGCCAAAAGCACGGTATAAATATCATGGCGATTAAGCGCGACGGTAAAATGATTCTCAATTTTGCACTCGAAACAAGCTTTATACCGGGTGACACCATTTTGGTATTGGGAGATACCAAAAATATACAAAAGTGTTTTCATATTTAAACACCGAACGGGGACTGGAAATATGATAGAATTATTGTTAGCGTGTGTAGTAGCTGCCATCATTGTGTTCGGTTACTTTATAATGAAAAAACTTGACGATTTTTTAGCAGATAACGGCCGCTTCATTGACGCAGAAATTGCAGAAAACAGTCTGATCATTGCGTTTGATAATCCTATGATAATGGATTCGATGATGCCGCTGTTTGAAACGTTTTCAAAAACAACTCCCAATTGTCGGTTTCGTTTTTTGTTTGGCAATACAGAGGAGATATATGATAAGCTAAACAAAAACCGCATTGACATTGGCTTGATAGAAAATACTGCTCCTGTTAATGAGAATACATGCAGCTGTCTTATCATTTCTGTAAAACAAAACAGTATTTTTTGTGAGAAAACAGGATGTACGATTGAACCGCTGAATCCTTCAGATATTCAGATCGCTGTGATATGGAAAAAGACTTCAAATAAAGCATATGTAAATAGTTTTTCAGATTTACTTCAGGAAGAATCATTCTTTTATTACTACACTCTTAACATATGAGGCTTACAGGAGGTGATTTTATGGACGAAATAAGGCAAAGTCCGGAAAAGATTTTAAAGCAAATTGAAAAGGAATCGCAAAGCCTTAATCGCGGGCATTTGAAGATTTTTTTTGGATATGCCGCAGGCGTAGGAAAAACCTGTGCCATGCTGAAGGCTGCACATTCGGCAAAGAGGCGCGGTATTGATGTTGTTGCCGGTTACATTGAACCACACGATCGTCCACAGACCTCTGCGCTTGTAAACGGATTGGAATGCATATCGAATCTTGTATCAGAATATAACGGAATTACTCTTTCGGAATTTAATCTTGACGCTGCACTTGCCCGCCGTCCGCAGTTAATCCTTGTGGATGAGCTTGCCCATACCAATGCCCCCGTGTGCCGGCATACAAAACGTTATCAGGATATTGAAGAACTGCTCAATGCGGGAATAGATGTTTATACCACGGTAAATGTTCAGCATATTGAAAGTCTGAATGACACGGTTGCTTCTGTAACGGGCATTATGGTACACGAGCGTATCCCGGATTCGGTATTTGACAATGCAAGTCAGGTTGAGCTTGTGGATATTGAACCGCAGGAGTTAATTGAACGGCTTAAGGCGGGGAATGTCTATCATTCGGTTCAGGCTGAGCGGGCGACAGAGAATTTCTTTACCGTGGAAAATCTTACAGCACTTCGGGAAATTGCCTTGCGGCGCTGTGCGGACAGGGTGAATCTGCTTACCGAAACCGTCAGAACGAAAAGCCGCAGCGATTATCATACGGACGAGCATATTCTTGTCTGTCTTTCGCCTTCACCGTCAAATGCAAAAATTATTCGCACTGCTGCCCGAATGGCGAATGCTTTTAAGGGAGCTTTTACCGCTTTGTTTGTGGAAACCCCGGATTATAAGGTGTTGTCTGAGGACGATGTAAAGAGACTTCGGAGCAATATGCGCCTTGCGGAACAATTAGGTGCTAAAATCGAAACTGTGTACGGCGAAGATGTATCTTATCAAATTGCTGAATTTGCAAGACTTTCGGGGGTCTCAAAAATTGTGATGGGAAGAAGCTATGCAGCCAGTAAGAGTGTATTCAGCAAACATACTCTTACTGAAAAGCTGATTGCAAATGCGCCGAACATGGATGTACATATTATACCTGATACCGATGGTAAAAACGCTGCATACCGTGCAAAAAAAGCGAGAAGAAAAATAAAAGCAGTCTTTTCAATATCGGATCTGTTGAAAAGTGCTGCCATTTTGATTTTGGCAAGCTGTATCGGAATGCTGTTCCGATACCTTGGTTTTGCGGAAGCGAATATTATCACAGTATATGTTCTCGGAGTGCTTGTGATATCGGTTGTAACAAGACATCGAATTTACAGCATGATTTCTTCTATTGTCAGCGTTCTGGTTTTCAACTTTTTCTTTACGGATCCGCAGTTTACACTTCGGGCTTACGATAAAGGCTATCCGGTTACTTTTCTGATTATGTTATTGGCGGCATTGCTCACAAGCTCGCTTGCCGTAAAGTTGAAAGAGCATGCAAAACAGTCTGCAAAAGCTGCTTACAGAACAAAGGTATTGTTTGACACAAATCAGCTGTTACAGCAGGCAAAAGACAAGAACGAAATCGTTTCATCAACGGCAAATCAGCTGATAAAGCTTCTTGGAAAAGATATCGTGTTTTATCTTACTGAAGATGATAAACTCTGTGAACCTCGCATTTTTACAGTTTCGGGAGACAAAGCAGACGAAGAAATAACAGGTATAAAAGAGAAAACAGTAGCGGATTGGGTGAGAAAGAATAACAAACACGCAGGCGCTACTACCCAAACACTTTCAAATGCCAGATGCCTGTATCTTGCCGTAAGGGTAAACAGCCGGGTTTACGGCGTTGTCGGTATCTATATAGGCGTTGAGCCGCTTGATTCGTTTGAAAAAAGTATTCTATTGTCCATACTCGGCGAATGTGCTTTGTCGCTGGAAAACGAAAAGAACGCAAGAGAAAAAGAAGAAGCTGCAATTCTCGCTAAAAATGAGCAGCTTCGTGCAAATCTTCTGCGTGCGATTTCGCACGATTTGAGAACACCGCTTACTTCCATTTCGGGAAATGCAAGCAATCTTTTATCAAATGGCAATTCCTTTGATGAAGCGACAAAGAATCAGCTTTATTCGGATATTTACGATGATTCTATGTGGCTTATCAATCTTGTGGAAAATCTGCTTTCTGTCACAAGGCTTGACGAGGGAAGACTGAATATTAACATTACAGAGGATTTGGTAGACGATGTCATAACGGAAGCTCTTCATCATGTGAACAGAAAAAGCATAGAACATCATATTACTGTCCGGCATAATGAAGAGTATCTTCTTGCAAAAATGGATGCAAAGCTGATGGTACAGGTTATAATTAATATTATAGACAACGCAATTAAATATACGCCAAAAGGCTCCAATATTCTGATTAAAACCTGGAAACAGGGAGAC
>JAUNDK010000103.1 GCA_030526115.1 Clostridia bacterium | reverse complement strand
GTACGTCAGACAGGTGGACTCAAAGATTCAATCACAGACAGCGGTGACGGTGAAGGTAACGGATTTACTTTCCTCACTTATGATGTGGGTGATATGCTCAATTCCATTCACAGAGCGGTTTATCAGTATAATACCGATAAAGATGGATGGGAGAAACTTGTCGACAGAGCCATGAAGTGTGATAACTCATGGGGAAAGAGTGCAAGAGAATATATTGCTCTCTATAAGAAAATTGTCGGCGCATAACAGAAAATTCAGGGGTGCAGCAATGCATCCCTTTTTCTATGAAAAAAGGAGCTGTGTTTTTATGCACAGCTCCCGATTATTATTTTGATTTCTTTTCTTTAAGCGCTTTTTCAAGTTCTTCGATGACAATCTCAAGTGCTTTGATTCTGGCATACTTTTTATCTACTGACTCAAGCACATACCATGGGGCAAAGGTGGTGTTGGTTTTTGCTATCATCTCATTGATTGCCTGTTCGTACAGATCCCACTTCTCACGGTTTCTCCAGTCCTCATCGGTTATCTTCCACTGTTTTTCAGGGGTGTTCTGTCTGTCAGTAAATCTTTCCAGCTGAGTCTTATTATCAATCTGTACCCAGAATTTGATTACAACTGCACCCCAGTCGGTGAGCTCCTTCTCAAATTCATTCATCTCGTTGTAAGCTCTCTGCCAGTCATTTTCCGAGCAGAAGCCTTCAAGCCTCTCAACCATTACGCGGCCGTACCATGTGCGGTCAAATATTGCAATATGACCTGTTTTCGGTAATCTGTTCCAGAATCTCCACAGATAATGTCTCGCTTTTTCAGCAGGCTCTGGGCTTGCAATAGGGTGAACTATGTATCCTCTCGGATCAAGAGCCTGAGTAATACGTTTTATGTTACCGCCCTTACCGGCTGCATCCCAGCCTTCATAAGCAATGATAACAGGGATTTTCGCATTGTATATCTCATTATGAAGTTCTCTGAGTCTGGTCTGAAGAACTTTGAGTTTTACTTTATATTCTTCATCACTTATCTTTTTGTCATCAAGACTTATATCACCAAGCTTTATAGTCTTGCGCATAGGGAAGGAGTTCTGAAGTATAGGCACGGCAAGGGAGTTGTTTTTGAGCGCAGTGTCAATGCCAAGATTTAGTAACTGTAATACACTTAGCTCAGCAAACTTTCTGTCTTTTGCATCAATAATATACCATGGTGCAGATGGTCTGTTGGTATCCTCGATGTATTTCTCATAAACATCAAGACACTTGTCATAATGTTTGTTTTCCCACTTGTCATCAGGATTTACACGCCATGCGGTACTTTCATTCTCTTCTAGCTTTTCAAGTCTTTTTTTCTGCTCCTTTTTGGATATATGCAGGAAGAATTTCATTACAAGATATCCGTTATCAGTAAGTGAGCGTTCAGCTGTGTTGATGCTGTTTATGCGTTTACGATAGGTTTCCTCATCCAGATTTCCTTCGAGAATGCCATCGGTTACCTCCTCCATCCAGCAGGTGTCCATAAGCTTGAACTTACCTGCCTTTGGAATTTCTTTGAAATATCTCCAAAGGAAAGGTTTGCGTTTTTCTTCTTCTGACGGTTCTGCATCCATGGTGGCAACATCAAAAAATCTGGGATCGATGTTCTGAATTACTTTGCCTATAATACTGCCCTTTCCCGATGCACCCCAACCTTCAAACATAACCATTACAGGAAGATTTGCTTCCTTTATTTTCATCTGATTTGCGGCCAGTTTTTCTCTTTCCTGAGCAAGAAGAATCTTTATTTCTTCGTCGCCCGGGTGTTCAACCTTACATGCTTCTTTAAGCATAGAAAAATCCTCCCTTATATAAGATTTTATACTATACATAATAACCTAATTGTTGAAAAATAACAAGAATTATTTAATATATTAATAAATTCTGGCGAATATTTCTTCGATACAAAGTAATTGACATAAACTGTCAAATGATATAATATATTTGAGGTTTTTGGCGCTTGGCAGAGCTTAATAAGGAACCCGGTCAGAATCCGGGACGGACCCGCCGCCGTAATTGTTCGTTTATAAAACAGGGCAGATACCACTGAGAAATCGGGAAGGTGCCCGGGTACAGAACATAAGTCGGAAGACTTACCTGAAACCGTAAATAACCTATGCCGCGAGGACTCGGCAGAAAGGATAATAATATGACCGGAAAAGGTAGAATCGGTATCAGGGATATCTGTCTTATGGCAGTCCTTGGTGCGACAATGTACGCTTCGCAGGTAGCGCTGGCATTTTTGCCTAACATAGAGCTTGTTTCATTGCTCACAATACTGTTTACGCTTGTTTTCAAAAAGAAGATAATAGGCATACTCGGTGTTTTTCTTGTAATAGAAACATTCACCTATGGTATTAACACATGGACAATAATGTATATGTATGTATGGCCGATACTTGCTCTGATTGCATATCTGTTCAGAAAAGTAGATAAACCTGTTATCTGGGCGGTTATTTCGGGAGCATATGGACTCAGCTTTGGCTTTCTGTGTTCGATAGTATATCTGTTCATAGGCGGTCCCGGAGGGTTCTGGGCTTATTTTCTGAATGGTCTCACATTCGATTTAATACACTGCTTAGGCAACTTTACAGTTACATTTTTCTTATACAGAGCACTTAGAAAAGCTCTTGAAAAACTTAACAGAATATTTCTTCGTGCATAACAAAAGAAAAGGAGCCTGATTTGTATCTCAGGCTCCTGATTTTTATTTGTCGTGGAATATTACAGGCATATATGGTTCGTCACTGACATAGATTTCATCGTCATAGTCAGATACAGGACGCCATTTACCGTTTCTGAGAGTTACGGGAGTGCCTTCTATTCTTTTCAGGCTCTCAACAAAATCCTTAACTGTTTCAATCTTATGGTCAAATGCAACAGCTCCCATATAGTGATCTTCCACATTGTGTATATCACTGCCGGCAGTAAGAATATTCAGACCGAATTTCTTTGCATAATCGGTAGCAAGGGCATTCATGTAAGGGTCGTTCCATGCATTGTAAATCTCCACACCGTCGCAGGCAGAAGGGGTGAGGTGAATCTTACTTAAATAATCTCTCTCTCTGTATGGATGAGCCTGAATCATGATACCGCCGTATTCCTTTACCCTGCGATAAACTTCGGTGCGATTCTGTTTCATAATGTCGGGATTATTGAGCAACCATTTTTTGTCAACACCGTAAATCAGATATTCATCGCCTTCAAAGTTATATTCAAGTCCGAAAAAAACTTTGAAATCAGTTCCTTCAGCGGCTTTTAGTGCTGCCTCATATCCTGAGCAGTACTGCTCTACCCAGTCTTTCCATTCAAGGCTTCTGTCCGGTCTGCAGTTTCCGGTAAAAAAGTGGTCTGTTACAACAATTCCGCTGTAACCGAGACCTGTCATAAATTCAATATAATCAGCTCCGTGAGCTACGCCACAGGCACTTCCTTCACAGGTGTGAAGGTGAGTTTCGTAATAATATTTCATGGCAAAATCCTCCCATATATACACCTATTTTAAACCTAAAAACAGATATGTCAAGGCAATAATTTATTCTACACCTGTGGAATAAAAACAGAAAAAGAAGAAATAACTGGTGAAATATGCACAAAAATCACGTGATTTTATTCGCAAAATCACCATAACAAGTAGAAATATATCTAAAAAACTTGCAATTTATTATTAGAAATATATAATATTATTTGGGATTAATCCCACAGTATAGACTCATTTTCCTGAAAGGTTTCAGGTCGCGCAAATAAAATTTATGAAAGGAGATAAGAAGAATGGCAAAGGTTATTACTTGGACAAACAAGTTCAGCCAGGAGACAGGTTATGTAAAGAAGATCTCCAAGGCTAAGGGCTTCTTCGAGAATACATTTGTTAAGGAAGAGGCAAGAAAGTTCAGAAGCGAGAAAGAAGCTATGAACGCAGTTGCTCAGCTCACAGAGATTGGTGAGGATAAGAACAACGACTTCGCAGTTGTTGAGCTTTAATTAAAAGAGAAAAATCCGCTGTCGAAAGACGGCGGACTTTTTTATACCAAAAAAAGCAGGAAATCGAGCATGGATTTCCTGCTTTGCTGTTTGCTGAATTATAAATCGGAATAAAGATCTTCGCTGTAAACTCCTGCCTCTAAGAGTTTCTTAAAG
>JAUNDK010000032.1 GCA_030526115.1 Clostridia bacterium | reverse complement strand
AAACCTTGCAAAGTATGATGCAGAAGGTTACGAGTACACATACTCCGTAAGCGAATCTGAGATTGAAGGTTACACAACAGCACAGAATGGTTACGACTTCACAAACACAATCACAGGTACAACATCTGTAAGCGGTACAAAAACATGGGTAGACGGAAACAGGACTCATACAAATAAGGATGAGATTGTTCTTACACTCATAAGGGTATCCGCAAAGGCAGGTTCAAATCCTGAGACAGTAAGTGCAGAAGTAACCTGGAATGGTAACACATATACATTTGCAAACCTTGCAAAGTATGATGCAGAAGGTTACGAGTACACATACTCCGTAAGCGAATCTGAGATTGAAGGTTACACAACAGCACAGAATGGTTACGACTTCACAAACACAATCACAGGTACAACATCTGTAAGCGGTACAAAAACATGGGTAGACGGAAACAGGACTCATACAAATAAGGATGAGATTGTTCTTACACTCACAAGAAAGTCCGCAAAGAAAAATGCCGAGGTTGAAACAGTAACAGCAACGCCAACCTGGAATGGTAACACATATACATTTGCAAACCTTGCAAAGTATGATGCAGAAGGCTACGAGTACACATACTCCGTAAGCGAATCTGAGATTAATGTTCCTGATATGGAATTCGGTGATTCTTACATCGCATCTTATAGCGGAACAAACAATCTTGATATTACAAACAAGATTACAGGTACAACTGAACTCAAAGTTGCAAAGTCATGGGACGATGACAACAACAGAGACGGTGTAAGACCGGCTGAGATCAGTGTTCAGCTTATGCAGAATGATGAATCTCTTGGTGAGCCGGTAGTTCTCAACAGTGAAAATGAGTGGAAACACACATTTGAAAAGCTTCCTAAGTATGATGAAGACGGCGTAAAGTTTGTCTACACAGTACAGGAAAATCTGACAAAAACCGATGCAGAGAATTACACACCATCTTACAGTGTAGAGAACGGCGTAAATGTAATCACAAATACACATGAACTCGAAACAGTGGAAATCCCTGTTGAGAAGACATGGGTAGGAGACAGCGTATATGAAATGCCTGAGAGCATCACATATAACCTGTATGCCGATGGTGAGTTTGTTGCATCACATACAGTAACTGCTGAAGATGAGTGGAAGTACACATTCACACAGATTGATGAAAACACTCCGCTTTACAAGTATAACGATGGTGCAGAGATTGATTATCGTGTATCAGAGTCTTATGTGCCGGGTTACACAACTGTTGTTGAAGGTGACAGAGATAACGGTTTCACAGTAACAAATACAGCTACATCCGTAAAATTCTCAAAGAGAGACATCACAACCGGTAATGAACTTCCGGGTGCAAAACTCGCTCTTTATGAGATTGTTGATGACGAAAGAAAGCTCGTAGCAGAATGGGTATCCACAGAGGAAACTCACGAGTTAAGAGGTCTTAAGGCTGATACAGCATATGTTATCGTTGAAACAGAAGCTCCTGATGGATATGTAATTACAGCCGAAATCACATTCAGGCTTGATAAAGACGGTTCAGTTCTTGAGACACCAACAACTATTGTTGAGAATGGTATTCTTATCATTGGAAATACTCCAAAGACAACTACCGTAAAGGTAAACAAGATTTGGGAAGACAATAATGATTCCGACGGTGTAAGACCTGAGAATATTACTGTCAACCTCCTTGCAAACGGCGTCACTGTTAACACTGCAGTGATTACACCTGACGAAAACGGCGATTGGGCTTACGAGTTCACAGAGACCGAAGACGGAACACCTCTCTACATACGCAGCGATAGTAAAGAAATCGTTTACACAGTTACAGAAGATGCAGTTAGCGTTTACGAAACTGAGTACAGCGATGATACATTCACAATTACAAATAAGTACAATCCTGAGATAACAGGCGTAACAGTTGAGAAAATCTGGGACGATGCTGATAACCAGGACGGTATCAGACCTGAGCTTATCGAAGTGGCTCTCCTGGCAGACGGTGAACAGGTAGATACAGCAGAACTCAAGGCTGAGAATGCATGGAAGTTCAGCTTCACAGATTTACCAAAGTTCAAAGATCACGGAAAAGAAATCGCCTATACTGTGGAAGAGCTTACAGAGACTAAGGGTTACACAGTTTCTTACAGCGATGATACTTTCACAATCACAAATACACATGAGGTTGAGAAGGTAGAAGTTCCTGTATCAAAGACATGGCTTGATGAGGGTTATGAGGAATACAGACCTGAATCCATCACAGTAATTCTTTATGCTGACGGCAAGGAAATCGACACAGCTGAACTCTCCGATGAGAACGAGTGGCACTTCACATTCGAGAATCTCGATAAGTTTGCAGAGGGTAAGCCGATAGAGTACACAGTCGGTGAAATTGAAGTTGAACACTATGTAACAATTGTAGATGGTTATGAAATCATGAATGCCATCATCCCACCTGAACAGTACACAGTAATCACAGATTACGAAGTAAAGAAGGTATGGGACGACGAGGGTTATGAGGATATCAGACCTCTTTACATCAAGGTTCAGCTCCTGAGAGACGGAGAGCCATACGGAGACCCTGTTGAGCTCAACGCCGATAATGACTGGTACTATAAGTGGAGTCTCGAAAAGTTTGCTGATAGTGAGAATATGAAAGATCCATACGAATACAGCGTAGAGGAGATTGATATTCCGGATAACTACTCCGTTTCTTATGAAGAAGATGAGAATGGTGTAACTATCACAAATACTTATGAAAACGAGAAGCCAACCCCAACTCCGGAAGCTACACCAACACCTGATGTAACTCCGACACCTACACCGGAGGGTACACCAACTCCAACACCTACACCTACTGTGCCAACACCATCCACACCTACAACTCCTTCCACAGGAGATACAAGCAATGTAGGCACATGGATGTTAATCATGGCAATTTCAGTAGCAGGTATGGCAGTTCTGTTTGTGGTATATCGCAGGAGAACAAAAACTAACAGATAAAAGTTAACAGCTTGATTCTTCAGGCGGCCGGGTTTAACTCGGTCGCCTTAGTTTTTTGTTGACAATTATTGTAAAGGTTTATATAATAGAACCGATATGCCGGTGTGTTGGAATTGGCAGACGAGGAGGACTCAAAATCCTTTGGCAGCGATGTCGTGCGGGTTCGAGTCCCGCCACCGGCACCAGAAAGCTCCCATCTGATTTTTCGGATGGGAGCTTTCTATATGTGTTAAAAAGATAGAAAAGTCATAGAATATAAGCACTTGATAAGCTACCGATTGTTAGTTATAATTATCCCATACAGATAAAAAGTATATTAAAAGGAGATAATTTATGAATAAGGAAAAATTCAGATTGGCGTGTCATATTACAGCAACGTTTTGTTTCGGAATAGTCAGTTACGGCCATTTCTGTCATGGGAAAATCGGGTTCTGTGTAATGTTTGGATTGCTGGCACTCTCGCAGGTTCTTTTATCAATCGCAACAGTAAAACAGAATAAAGAGAAGTGGAGACGCAGATGAGTAACACATTAAGTATCTCATACAGAATCGGATCAGTTCTTGTGTTGGCAGCTTTCTACGCTTTTTATCTCGGGAAAAGCTTTTCTCAGAAGAAGCATGGAATAAAAACCAATCAGATGGCTAAAGGCAAAGAGAAAGGCAGAACCTACTACATAGAACTTTTACTTGGCGTGGCAACCACAGTCATAATTCCGGTTCAGATTGCAAGCATAGTTTGCGGATATTCTCTTATGGGAATGCATGCAAAACTGACAGGACTTTGTCTTGGGTTTATCGGTGTAGTTTTCTTTGCGGTTTCTTCAATCACAATGAAAAACTCATGGCGGGCAGGTATTCCCCAAGAGGATAAAACTGAGTTTGTCACCGACGGCATTTATAAATGGAGCAGAAACCCTGCGTTTCTTGGGTTTGATATGATGTACCTTGGTATTCTCATCATGTACCTTAACCCGGTGCTTGCCTTCTTTACAGTTTGGGCAATGCTTATGCTTCATCTTCAGATTCTTGAGGAGGAGAAGTTCCTTGCAAAACGGTTCGGAACAGACTACGAGAATTACAGGAAACATGTTTTCAGATATTTAGGGAGAAAATAAAAATGGACAGAAAGAAACTAAAAAGAAAAAGTATTGGAAGGGTAATTAATAAAGGTATTATTTTACTTGTTCTTACATGTATATGTATTTCATTACTGCTGACAGGATGTACAGGCAGATCATCCAAAACCCTCGGCAGTCTTGAGGTCGTCAAAGATAATGAACTCCGTATGAGCTATTATCTTTTTGACGGAAATAAGGAGTATAAACATACATTCTCAGAAGATACCGCAGTCAGTGTAGATATCGGTACAAATGAGGGTGAACTCAAAGTGGAAATAATGTCAGAGGATGGAGATGAAGCTTACAGCGGTAATTTTACAGACTCACAGCAGTTCACAGTAAATGTTAAGGAAGGGACATATAAGTTCATAGTTACAGGATCAGAGCATTTCGGATACTACTGCTTTAACTGGTAATTATGGAGAAAAAGAGATGGATGAAAAAGAAAAGATAATTGAGATAAAGAATCTCAGTAAGAGTTTTGGAGATGTAAAGGCTGTAAACAATATCAGCTTTCAGGTAAAGAAAGGTGAGGTATTTCACCTGAGGTAGTTATGGGAATAGCAGATTCCCTTGACTGCAACCCCTGTTTTAACGGCAGTATCGTAAGTGTTCCGGCAATGCCTGTTATAATGCTTGTCTCCATACCGGTTCTTGGCGGAATATATCTTTTAATGACAGCTGTATGCGGAAAACGCAGATAAATTAATGTTTCTTACAACATAAACACTTGAAATTCCTTTTGGTATATGCTAAAATCTTAGCGTAAAATTATGTAATGAAAGTAGGCTTATTATGTCCGGACATTCCAAATGGAGTACAATTAAGAGAAAGAAAGAGAAGACCGATGGCGCAAGAGCCAAGGTTTTCACAAAGATAGGCAGAGAGCTCGCTGTTGCTGTTAAGACAGGCGGCAGTGCAGACCCAAACCAGAACTCTGCTCTTAAGGCAGTTATTGCCAAGGCAAAGGCTAACAACGTTCCTAACGACAATATCGATAGAATCATCAAGAAGGCTGCCGGTGAAGGCGGATCAAACACTTACGAGAACTGCGTTTACGAGGGCTACGGTCCAAACGGTATCGCAGTTATGGTTGAGTGTCTCACAGACAACAAGAACAGAACTGCAGCTGACGTTCGTCATGCATTCTCCAAGAACGGCGGTAACCTCGGTACAACAGGTTGCGTTTCCTTCATGTTCACACAGAAGGGTGTAATCGTAATCGAGAAAGAGGGTCTTGATGAGGATACAGTTATGATGGACGCTCTCGAGGTTGGTGCATCCGACTGCCAGACAAACGAGGATGTATTCGAGATTTACACAGAGCCATCCGATTTCGGTGGTGTATGTGCAGACCTTCAGGAGAAGGGTTATGCCTTCGTTTCCGCTGAGGTTGCAAGAGTTCCTGACACATATTCCAAGCTCGATGATGAGGAATCTGCAGAGAAGATGCAGAAGCTCCTTGATATGCTCGAGGATAACGATGACGTTCAGGATGTATGGCACAACTGGGAAATGCCTGAGTCTGACGACGAAGAATAATAATACTGCCTCCCATAGACGGGAGGCTTTTCTTCTATGAGGTAGCTTATGAAAAAAGCTGACAGAATGGTTATAGTAAAAAAGAGCAAGTTCAAAAGGGTGAAGTTCGAGAAGCGTTTTGTGGCAGTTGTTTCACTGCTTAATCTCATCGCTTCCGCTGTCAGATATATCGCTGACAGAAAAGCTGTTGTCAAAGCTCTTCAGAATCCCGAGAAATACCGCACAATTGTGGTAAAAGAGCAGACAACCGAGATTAAAGGGGACAGGTAAAATTCACTTATCGAATTATACAATTATTCTCGTGATATTTTGATGAAATACACAAAAATATTTTTATCTAAGTATTGACTAATTTTCTATATCCATGTATAATGTACAAGCCGCTTATGGGAGGTTTTAAGGGGTTCGTCCCACCTGATCATAGCGAGACTTTAGAAAAGGCAGGCAAAGTGAATGTTTGCAATTATTGAAACAGGCGGAAAGCAGTACAAGGTTCAGAACGGTGATGTTCTCTACATCGAGAAGCTTGCTGTTGAAGCTGACGAGACAGTTCAGTTCCCTGTAATCGCTGTTGTTGGCGAGGATGGAACAAAGTTTGGTACACCTACAGTAGAGGGTGCTTCCGTTACAGCTAAGGTTCTCAAGAACGGTAAGGCTAAGAAGGTTACTATCTTCACTTACAAGCCAAAGAAGGGCGAGAAGAGAAAGATGGGCCACAGACAGCCATATACTAAGGTTGAGATCACAGAGATCGTAGGCTAATTTTTGATCTACGCAGATTTTCTGAAAAATTCTGTCGGAAATCTTAAAGGAATAAGACTTGCGGATCACGCAGGTTTTTCCGAGATGGGCACCGATATTGTGTGTGCGGCGGTTTCATCATCCTTTTTTCTTGTTGCAAATACCATCACCGATGTAATGCATCTTGAGCCTCTGGCCTTAAGGGCAGAACCCGGTGAGCTTATTATCAACATGAAAGATGAAGACTGCAGAGCCTGTGAAGTTCTCTTCAAGGGTCTTTACATCCATCTTAAAGATCTCCACGAACAGTATCCACAGAATCTAAATGTAAATATTACGGAGGTGCAATAATGCTTAAGGTTAACATTCAGTTATTAGCTCATAAAAAAGGTATGGGTTCCACAAAGAACGGCCGTGATTCCGAGTCCAAGAGACTTGGTGTTAAGAGAGCAGACGGTCAGTATGTTTTAGCAGGTAACATCCTTGTTAAGCAGCGCGGAACTCACATTCATCCAGGTGTAAACGTAGGTAGAGGATCTGACGATACTCTTTTCGCACTTGTTAACGGCAAGGTTAAGTTCGAGAGACTTGGCCGTGATCGTAAGCAGGTCAGCGTTTACGAAGCTGAGTAATAATACTGCTGAAAAGAAAGCCTCTTCGCAAATCGAAGGGGCTTTTTTATTGCAAAACAGTTCGCCCGTATGTCTATTTGTTGTAAATAAGGAATAAATATATGTTTATAGATTCAGCTAAAATTTTCATAAAAGCAGGTAACGGCGGTAACGGTGCGGTTTCTTTCCACCGTGAGAAGTATGTTGCCGCAGGTGGTCCCGATGGTGGCGACGGCGGTCGTGGCGGCGATATCATCTTCGTTGTAGACAACAACCTCTCCACACTTGCCGATTTCCGCTATAAGAGAAAGTATGTTGCTCCAAACGGAGAAAACGGAAGAGGTAAGCGCTGTTTCGGTAAAACAGCTTCTCCTCTTTATATAAAGGTTCCTATGGGAACAGTCATCAAAGATGCTGCAACAGGCAGAATCCTTGCAGATATGTCCGACTATGAGGAGCATATCATCGCAAGAGGTGGCCGTGGTGGTTGGGGTAATTCCCACTTTGCCACACCTACAAGACAGGTTCCACGTTTTGCAAAGCCCGGTAATCCCGGTGAGGAATACGAGGTTATTCTTGAGTTAAAGCTCCTCGCTGACGTAGGCCTTGTCGGCTTCCCAAATGTAGGTAAGTCCACACTCGTTTCCGTTGTTTCCGAGGCAAAGCCTGAGATTGCAAACTACCACTTCACAACCATCACACCGGTTCTCGGTGTTGTAAGAATGGGCGAGGGCAAGAGCTTTGTTATGGCAGATATCCCGGGTCTCATCGAGGGTGCAGGTGACGGTGTAGGTCTCGGTCACAAGTTCCTCCGCCATGTTGAGCGTTGCCGTATGCTCATCCACATTGTTGATGTAGCAGGCAGCGAGGGCAGAGATCCAAAGGAAGATTTCGAGATTATCAACGCTGAGCTCAAGAAGTTCAATCCTGAACTTGCAGAGAGACCTATGATAGTCGCAGGTAACAAGTGCGATCTCTGCGATGATGAGCAGATTGAAGATTTTAGAAAGTACATTGAGGATAAGGGTTATAAGTTCTTCCCAATTATGGCTGCCATCAGCTACGGCGTAGACGATCTTCTTAAGTGTGTTCTCGAAAATCTCAGCAAGCTTCCACCAATTATCCGCTTCGAGGCAGAGCCGCCTGTTGTCAAGCCTGCTGAAGAGTTTGGCAAGACTCACGTTGACATTCGTGTTGAGGACGGTGTTTATATTGTTGAGGGCAAGTGGCTTCTTCAGCTTATTGACAGCGTAAACTTTGATGATTACGAGTCTCTCCAGTACTTCGAGAGAGTTCTTATGAATACAGGTGTTATCGATGCCCTTCGTGATGCAGGCATCAACGAAGGTGACACAGTAAGCATCTACGATATCGAATTCGACTTCGTTGATTAAGAGGTAGCACTTTGAGTTTTTTCTTCGATAAAGAATACGATATGAAAAAAATGAGCCCGCTCACCCTTGCGTTCATAGGTGACTCAATTTATGAGCTTATGATTCGTGAGTATATAGTGGGCAAGGGCAATGCCCCTGTTAAGAAACTGTCTTCCGAGAAAGTAACTTATGTCTGCTGTGAGTTTCAGGCTAAAGCAGCCGCAAAACTCATGGATATGTTTACCGAGGAAGAGAGAGATTTCTATAACCGAGGCCGTAATGCCCATGTAGGTCATGTTCCAAAGAACAGTACAGCGGCCGATTATCATGCCGCAACTGCGCTTGAGTGCCTTTTCGGCTATCTCTATCTCACCGGAAAGACCGATAGATTAAAGGATTTTTTCAATATTATCATAGAGATGTAAGAAGGGAGATATTATGCAGTTACCTCAGGCCTTTTTAGAGAGAATACGTTCTTACCTCAGTGAGGATGACTATAACGCATTCGTCTCTTCTTACGATACAGCCCCTGAAAAGGGAATACGTCTCAATACCATGAAGTGTTCAAGAGAGAAGTTCGAGGAGCTTCTGGGCGACAGTATAAATCCGTCACCGTTCTCCGAGAAATCCTACTATATAGGTGATGACTTCAAAGTAGGCACAAACCCACTTCACAGTGCAGGTGCATTTTACGCCCAGGAACCTTCCGCGTCCTCAGCTGTGACGGTTCTTGACCCACAGCCTGGTGAGTATATTCTCGATATGTGCGCTGCTCCGGGTGGTAAATCCACACAGATTGCCGCACAGATGCAGGGTGAAGGCATACTTTTCTCCAATGAGGTTGTAAAGTCAAGGGCAAACATTCTTCTTTCAAATGTGGAGAGAATGGGAATTAAAAACTGCGTTGTAACATCTTCATTCCCTGAGAAGTACGCACAGATTCTCCCGGAGTTTTTCGACAGAATAATGGTTGATGCTCCTTGTTCAGGCGAGGGTATGTTTCGCAAGAATAACGATGCAATCACCGAGTGGAGTCCTGAGCATGTGGAGACCTGTGCTGTAAGACAGCGTGCGATTCTCAATGATGCCGCTACCTGTCTCAAACCGGGCGGAATAATGGTTTACTCCACCTGTACCTTCTCAAAAGAGGAGAACGAAGACACAGTAAAACACTTCCTTGAAACCCATGATGATTTCGAGCTTGTTCCGATAGAAGTCAATTTCGGCAGACAGGGACTGGATAATCTCCCTGTGCTTCGTATTTTCCCAATGGACGGCGGTGAGGGTCACTTTGTCGCAAAGTTCCGCAAAAAGGGAGAACTTCTTCCTAATATTCCGTATATGCAGAAAAAGCAGGGCAAACAGGAAGCGGAAATCCTCAGAGAGATTGCCAGAATAACCACCGAGCAGTGGGGTAATATCTTTATCAATAAAGATAAGATTTATCTACATCCAGTGGGGCTTCCCGATTTAAAGGGTCTCAATGTCCTTCGTGCGGGAGTTCTCTTCGGTGAAATGCTCAAGAACAGAATTGAGCCTGCCCACCAGTTCTTTATGGCGGCAGACCCTGATAAAATTATCAATAAACTTGATTTATCTTACGATTCCCGGGATTTAAATAAATTCTACCACGGTGAGGAAATCCCATGCGAATGCAGGGGTTACACAGCCGTTTGTGTAGAGGGTATAACCACAGGATTCGGAAAAGCATCCGGTGGTATGCTAAAGAACAAATATCCCAAGGGTTTAAGACATAACTAAAAATAATCAAGACACTTATCATTGGCGTTAAAGCTGTGATAAGTGTCTTTTCGTTTATACCTTTATAATTGAAGTTGTGTAATAGGCTTTTCCGGCTGAAATCTCAGGCAGACAGAGTGAGTAAATATCATCCACTCTTGCTTCAAGTTCAAACTGAGCTATTGCATTGTCACCGAGCTTTGCGGCATCCTTGTAAGCAGTTACAAACGGTATTTTATTCTGTTTCAGTCTGAGCATTTCAAGTCCGTTTGAGTTCATTCCCAGCACACGAATATAAGGTGGGAGGATCATATCGGTTTTCTTTATGTCAAGCAGAACAGATAAAACAATCCTTCTTATTCTCGCATGGCTGTATCTTTTCGTTTTGATTAAACTGTAAAGTTCATCAAGATTTTTTGCTTTACATGCGGCTTCTTTGATTTTATTTTCAAGTCCCTCGCTGACATCGGGATATTCTTTAAGCTCATCAGCGCTCATGGTTCTCAGCCTGTAAAGTGCAGTTCGTTCTATATAATTCATATCCGCAGGAGCTTTGTTTTCGGCGATTCTGCTTTTTACCAATTCATAGGAATGTTCCGGCATGAGTTCTCTGAAATTATCCCCGGAGCGAATTAACTTTCTGATATGACTTGCGGAGCTTATTTCTCCGTCACCTTCAGCATCATGTTCAGCTCCGGTTCTCTGTATGGTTTTCGGTTCAATATCCGATTTCAGATTGAGTACAGCCTTTATATATTCAATTCCGAGAATATTATTCGGACAGCCTATAATATCCGCGTATTCTTTCCCAAAATCCTTAAGCACAGCTTTTTCTCTTGATGAGGCAAAACTCTCATTTACGCTTTTTGTTTCTGTAAGAGTCTCCGAAAATTTTTCAGAGAGCAGGTAAGAGGAGAGTTCCCTGAGTTTTCTGACATCACCGCACTCACTGCCGAAGTATATATTATCAACGCAACCGAGCTTATCAAGAAGATACACTCCGCACTCCGCGAACTTTTCGGCTGTTGAAGCTGTGTACTGCACAGGCATTTCAATTACAAGATCGGCACCGCAGACAAGAGCGGTTTCGGTTCTTGTGTATTTATCAATAATGGCGGCTTCACCGCGCTGAACATAGTTTCCGCTCATCACACATACAACAAAGCCGTCTGTTTCTTCTTTTACTTTCTCTATAAGGTATTTATGTCCATTATGAAAAGGATTGAATTCACAGATAATTCCGCTTACAGATTTATCATTCATCATTTTTAAAAACTCCTTGAAATTTAGTTGCTTTTGATATATTATATTAATGTTGTTACGGTATTTCAACGACTTATGTATATAATTATTATCGATTTTGGAGGATTCACCAGTGAAAATTTTAGTTATTAATGCAGGTAGTTCCTCTCTTAAGTATCAGCTCATCGATATGGACAATGAGCAGATGCTCTGTAAGGGAAACTGTGAAAGAATCGGTCTCGAGATGGGCCTCTTCGGCTACAAGACAGCAGACGGCAAGTCCAAGTCCTACGAAGTTCCAATGAAGACACACTCCGAGGCATTCCAGCAGCTCAAGGCAGCTATTACAGATCCTGAGATTGGCGTTATCAAAGATTTCAGCGAGATTTCCGCTGTTGGTCACAGAGTAGTTCAGGGCGGCGCTCTCTTCCACGAGTCCGTATTAGTAGACGATGAGGTTGTAGCAGGCATCGAGTCTCTCATTCCCCTCGCACCACTTCACAACAGCGCACACGTTCAGGGCATCAAGGCCTGCAGAGAAGCTCTCGGCGAGGATGTTCCTGAGGTAGTTGTTTTCGATACATCTTTCCACAGCACAATGCCACAGAAGGCATATATGTATCCTGTACCTTATGAGTATTACGAGAAGTACGGTGTAAGACGTTACGGCTTCCACGGTACATCCCACAGATATGTTTCTGCTCGTGTAGCAGAGATGATGGGCAAAGACATCAAGGACCTCAAGATTATCTCCTGCCACATCGGTAACGGTTCTTCCATTACAGCTATCGATGGCGGTAAGGTTATCGATACAACAATGGGTCTCACACCACTCGATGGTTTCATGATGGGCTCCAGATCCGGTTCCCTCGACCCATCCGTTGTTACATTCATCATGGAGAAAGAGAACCTCACTCCTGCTGAGATGGATAACATCCTCAACAAGAAGTCCGGTCTCCTCGGTATTTCCGGTATCTCCACAGACGACAGAGATATCTCCGATGCAGAAGATGCAGGTAACGAGAGAGCTCACCTTGCTCACGAGATGCTCGTTTACGAGATTCAGAAGTTTATCGGCGGTTACATTGCAGCCCTCGGCGGAGTAGATGTAATCACATTCACAGCAGGTCTCGGTGAGAACCAGTATGCACTTCGTGAGAAGATCTGCAAGGGTCTCAAGGTATTCGGCGTTGACTTCGACGAGAAGGCAAACGATAAGCTCAAGGGTAAAGAGGCACTCATTTCCACACCTGATTCCAAGGTTGCTGTTTATGTTGTTCCTACAAACGAAGAGCTCGTTATCGCAAGAGATACAAAGGCTATCGTTGAGAAGTTATAATTAGATTTTCGGAGTCAGCATTCCTTTTCGGGGTGCTGACTTTTTTCTTGACGGAAAACTTTAAATGAACTATAATAATCAGGCAAAATGCTACTGTAGCACAGTCGGTAGTGCAGCTGATTCGTAATCAGCAGGTCGCGTGTTCGATCCACGTCAGTAGCTCCAAAATCGCACAGCCTATATCTCAAGCTGTGCGATTTTTCATAATTAACCGAAAATTCATAATATAATATTGACAATCAAGTTAAATTTGTGGTATATTTCAACTAAAATAGTTAGATAGACTAAAGACTTTGAAGGAAATCAATGCTTTTCCCTGAGAGTTTCAGAGAGCCGATGGCTGGTGTGAATCGGTACAGAGGGGTTAAGGCAGCTCATTCCCGAGTTTGTTCTGCGAACAGAAATCAGTAGTGGAACACGGATGTCCCGTTACCGACTATGGATTTATCTGAATCCGAGAGCGTCTGCAGTTTCGTGCAGAAACCGGGGTTTACCGCGAATAGATTATTCGTCCCTGAGGCAAACACTGCCTCAGGTTTTTTTGTATGTATATAATTGTATAATGGGTAGAAAACAATATTAAGGAGAAGAAAAAATGAGCATTGTAAAAATCGCCGATGCTACAATGAAACAGCTTGGCAAAGCAAACGGAAGCAAACTTTCTTTTAAGAACAAACTTGATCTTGCAAGACTTCTCGACCGTCTTGGAGTATCGGTAATCGAAGCAGAGGGTATAGAAAATGTAAAGGCAGATTCTCTCCTTATTAAGTCAATAGCAATGACAGTAAAGGGAAGTACCATTGCTGTTCCTGTCGATTTAAATGCAGAATCGGTAGAAATTGCATGGAATGCTGTGAAAACAGCCGCAAAGCCTCGAATTCAGGTTCCTGCTCCTGTAAGCACAGTTCAGATGGAGTATCTCTACCACAAAAAGCCTGAAGCAATGATGAACGCAATTAAAGAGACCGTTGCAGCCGCAGCGGCTGTATGTCCTGAGGTTGAGTTTATTGCAGAAGATGCCACAAGAGGAGACGAGGCTTTTCTTTATGAGGCGATTAAGTCCGCAATTGAAGCAGGCGCAAAAATCATTACAGTATGCGATGCCGCAGGAGCAATGCTTCCTGATGAGTTCTCAGCTTTCATAACAGCTCTCAAAGAGAATGTCCCGGAACTTGCAGATGTAACTCTCGGTGTAAGCTGTTCAGATGCCCTCTCCATGGCAAGCGCATGTGCGGTAGCCGCTGTTCGTGAGGGAGCAAGAGAGGTCAAAACAGCCTCTTATTCTTTTGATATTGCAAAGCTTGCAGATGTATCAAAGATACTCTCCACAAAGGGTGGCGCATTTGGAGTAAAATGCCCTGTCCATACAGTTGAAATGAACAGAGTAATGAAGCAGATAGCATGGCTCTGTGAAAGCGAGAAGTCCAAGACAAGCCCGTTTGACAGCGGTGTAAACGACGGAACAAGCTCAGTTGTTCTCTCTGCTCACGATGATATCAATGCTGTTATGAAGGCTGTATCCGAGCTTGGCTATGATCTGAACGATGAAGACGCTCAGGCAGTATATGAGGCATTCAAGCAGATTGCCTCAAGAAAGGAAGAAATAGATTCCAAGGAGCTCGATGCAATTGTTGCAACAGCGGCAATGCAGGTTCCCGCAACATATAAATTGGATTCTTATGTAACAAATTCAGGAAATATCATTTCATCCACAGCTCATGTTGTTCTTATAAAGGACGGTGAAAAAGTCGACAGCATCTCCATCGGTGACGGTCCTATCGATGCCGCATTCCTTGCACTTGAGCAGATTGCCGGAACACACTATGAGCTGGATGATTTCCAGATTCGTGCCGTAACAGAGGGCAAAGAGGCTATGGGTGAAACAGTTGTCAAGCTTCTCTCTAACGGTAAGCTCTATGCCGGTAAAGGTATTTCCACAGATATAATCGGAGCTTCCATCAAGGCTTATGTCAACGCACTTAACAAGATTGTATATGAGGAGACAGAATAATGAAGTTTTCATTTTCAACCCGTGGTTGGGAGAACATGAGCTGGGATGAGCTCGTTACAACAGCAGTAGATGTCGATTTCAACGGTATTGAGATATACAACATTCACAAATTACCTGCTTTTACAAATAAGAGCGGTCCGTTCCATAAGTACAATGCAATGGCAACCGTCAGAGCATTAAAGGAAAAGGGAATAGAGATTCCTGTATTTGACTCCTCCTGTGACGTTTCAGGTGATGAAGATCCTGTCGATACAGTCATAAACATGATGGATATTGCAAAGAGCGTAAGAGTTCCTTATGTTACAGTAGTTGCGCTTAACGATAACGAGGAAAGCATCCGTGAGAGAATGGATGTTCTCGTTCCCGCCGCAGAGGAGAGGGGAATTACCATTCTTGTTAAGACAAGCGGTATTTACGCAAATACAACAAGACTTCGTGATCTTATGGAATCCTATGCCTGCGACCAGATTGCCGCCCTCTGGGATATGCATCATCCGTACAGAGACTTCGGCGAGAGCGCAGACACAACCATCAAAAATCTCGGTGCTTACGTAAAGCATGTTCATTTAAGAGATTCCGATGATAAAGATACATACAATCTCATAGGCGAAGGCAATATGCCTGTCGATGAGATGATGCGTGCGCTTTCCTCCATCAATTATGATGGTATGATTTCCCTTGAGTGGAAGCGTGACTGGATGGAAGATCTCACAGACCCTGAGATTATCTTCCCGCACTTCATCAATTACATGAGTAAATTTGATGATACAAGAACACAGCGCAAGATGTTCTATCCTAACCATGACCACACAGGCGAGTACATCTGGAAGAAGGACGAGCTTGTAAACCTTACATTCTCACAGGTTCTTGACCGTGTTGCAGAGGAATTCCCGGATCAGCTCGCATTCAAGTACACAACCCTTGATTATATAAGAACTTATTCAGAGTTCCGTGACGAAGTGGATGATTTCGCAAGAGCACTTGTTTCCCTCGGCGTAAAGGCAGGCAGCAAGGTTGCAATCTGGGCAACAAATGTACCTGCATGGTTTATCACTTTCTGGGCAACTACTAAAATCGGTGCAATTCTTGTAACAGTTAATACAGCATATAAAGTACACGAGGCAGAGTACCTTTTAAGACAGTCCGATACTCACACCCTCGTCATGGTTGAAAACAACCTCGATTCCAATTATGTTCAGATTATCAATGATATCTGTCCTGAACTTAAAAATAATAAGCCGGGCTCACCGCTCCACGCAAAGAAGCTCCCATTCTTAAGAAATGTTATCACAGTAGGCTTCAAGATGCCGGGTGCCCTCACAATGGAAGAAACCTTTGACAGAGCTGACCTCGTTCCAAAG
Source organism: Clostridia bacterium (assembly GCA_030526115.1). Lineage (GTDB taxonomy): Bacteria > Bacillota > Clostridia > Oscillospirales > Acutalibacteraceae > SIG603. Next base: position 11,463 of record JAUNDK010000032.1, on the reverse strand, counting down.
GAGGAGGTTCTCCGCATGGCGGCAAAGGTCAAGCCGAACGATGTATGTAACATGCAGTACACATCAGGCACAACGGGCTTCCCAAAGGGCGTTATGCTCACACATTACAATGTTGTAAACAATGGTAAGTGTATAGGTGACAGAATGGGCCTTTCCACAGCCGACAGAATGATGATTCAGGTTCCTATGTTCCACTGCTTCGGCATGGTTCTTTCCATGACAGCATCCATGACTCACGGAACAACAATGTGCCCGATGCCATACTTCTCCGCAAAGTCATCCCTCGCATGTGTTCACAACGAGAGAATCACAGCGTTTAACGGCGTTCCTACAATGTTTATCGCCATGTTTAACCATCCTGACTACGAAAAAACAGATTTCTCCTATATGAGAACAGGTATCATGGCAGGTGCAGGCTGTCCTGCCGAACTCATGAAAAGAGCCGCCCAGCCTGATGAGATGAACATGACAGGTATCGTTTCCGTTTACGGTCAGACAGAGTCTGCTCCGGGCTCCACAATGAGCGCATGGACAGATCCACTCGAGCTTCGTACAGAGACCGTCGGTTACGATTTTCCACATGTTGAGTGTAAGATTATCAATCCTGAAACAGGTGAGACAGTACCTGACGGTGAAAACGGTGAGTTCTGCTCACGTGGTTACAATACCATGAAGGGTTATTATAAAATGCCTGAAGAAACCAAAGATACAGTTGACGAAGAAGGCTGGCTCCATTCCGGTGACCTTGCATGCAGAGATAAAGACGGTAACTACCGCATAACCGGCAGACTCAAGGATATGATTATCCGTGGAGGTGAAAACCTCTATCCAAAGGAAATCGAGGAATTCATCTATACAAACGAAAAAGTTCAGGATGTTCAGGTTATCGGCGTTCCTGACAAGAAGTACGGCGAAGAAGCTATGGCATGTATCATCCTCAAAGAAGGTGTTACATGCACAGTAGAGGAGATGCACAGCTTTATTGCGGCCTCCCTTGCCCGTCATAAAACTCCGAAGTATATCAAGTTTGTGGATTCTTTCCCAATGAATGCTGCTGGAAAGATTCTCAAGTATAAAATGCGTGAACAGGCAGTTGAAGAGCTTGGTCTCGCAAATGCCGCAGGTATAGATACTGCGGGTGGTTCCAAGAACTAAGGAGAACAAATGGAGAGAAAATTCAAGACTATGGATGGCAACGAGGCGGCGGCTAACCGTGCCTATCCATTTACTGAAATTGCCGCAATTTATCCCATAACACCATCATCTCCGATGGCAGGCCTCACAGATGCATGGTCTGCAAACGGAAGAAAAAATATGTTCGGCCAGCAGGTAACCCTCACAGAGATGCAGTCAGAGGCAGGCGCCATAGGTGCCGTTCACGGCTCCATACAGACAGGTGCACTTTCCACATCCTACACATCTTCACAGGGCTTAATGCTCATGATTCCTGTGCTTTACCGTATAGCAGGTGAGAGACAGCCGGCGGTTATCCATGTTGCCGCCAGAACTGTCGGCACCCACGGTATGTCAATTTTCGGAGATCACTCCGATGTAATGGCATGCCGCCAGACAGGCTTTGCCATGCTCTGCACAGGAAGTGTTCAGGAGGTTTCGGACCTTGCACCTGTGGCTCATCTTGCCGCAATTAAGTCCGGCATTCCTTTCATGCACTTCTTCGACGGTTTCCGTACTTCCCACGAGATTAACACAGTAGAGGTATTCCCTGAGGAAATGTACACCGCTATGGTTGATATGGATGCCCTTAAGAGATACAAGGACAACGCTCTTAATCCTGAGCATCCTACCTTAAGAAATACAGTTGTCAACGGTGACGTCTACTTCCAGGTAAGAGAAGCAAACAATGTGTTCTACGATGAGCTTCCTGATATAGTAGAAGACTATTTCAGAAAGATAAACGAGCAGACAGGCCGTGACTACCATGTGTTCAACTACTATGGTGACGAGGACGCAGAGAATGTAGTAATCGCAATGGGTTCTGTTGCCGGTGCCGCATTCGAGGCAGTAGATGCCATGAGAGCAGAGGGCAAGAAGGTCGGCTTCATGCAGGTTCACCTTTACAGACCTTTCTCCGCAGAATACTTCGTTAATGCCCTGCCAAAGTCCTGTAAGAGAATTGCGGTTCTTGACAGATGCAAGGATATGGGTTCCATCGGTGAACCTCTTTATGAGGATGTATGCACAGCGGTCATGTCCAAGAAGCTCAATATTGAGGTTGTAGGCGGCAGATACGGTCTTTCCTCCAAAGATACAGACCCTGCACAGATTGTTGCAACATTCGAGAACCTCGAGAGAGAAGAACCTGTAAATCATTTCACTATCGGTATCAATGATGATGTAACTCATCTCTCACTTCCATGCAGGCCATGGAAGGGTTCCGACCCTGAAATTACATCCTGTAAGTTCTGGGGTCTCGGCGGTGATGGTACAGTTGGTGCAAACCACAATACTATCAGAATTATTTCTGAGGCAACAGGCAAGTACGGACAGGCATATTTCGAGTATGATGCCAAAAAGTCCTACGGTGTCACAAAGTCACACCTTCGTTTCTCAAGTCATCCGATTACAAGCTCTTACTATGTAAAGTGGGCGGATTTTGTTGCATGTCATAACCAGAGTTTCATCGAGCAGTATGATATCGCAAGCGAGATTCATCCGAACGGAACCCTGCTTCTCAACTGCACATGGTCTCCTGAGGAGCTCACAGATAAGCTGCCCGACCACTGCAAAAAGACTATCGCAGAGAAAAACATAAATGTATATATAATCAATGCCACAGCCATTGCGGAAAGACTTGGCCTCGGTTCATTCACAAATACTATTCTTCAGTCAGCTTTCTTTGCCCTCATGAATGTCATGCCGAAGGAGCAGGCACTCAAAAAGATGAAAGAAGCTGTAAGAAAAACCTACTTCAGCAAGGGTGACGATGTTGTCGCAAAGAATATTGCCGCCATCGATGCCGGAGCTGAGGAGTGGGTAAAGGTTGAGATTCCTGAATCATGGGCAAGAGTTGAAGTAAAGGCTCCTGATTACTCAGATCTCCCTGATGTAGTAAAGAATATTCTCATTCCAATAAATGCCCAGAAGGGCGACGACCTTCCTGTTTCCGCTTTCAAGGGTTACGAGGACGGCCATATTGACATGGGTCTAACAGCCTACGAAAAGCGTGGAATTGCAGTTAATATTCCGTCATGGGATGCACAGAAGTGTATTCAGTGCAACCGCTGTTCACTTGTATGTCCTCATGCTGTTATCCGACCTTATCTCCTTAATGAGGAAGAGGCGGCAAACGCTCCTGCGGGCTTCAAGATGAAAGACGCTATCGGTCCTGCAGTAAAGGGAATGAAGTTCTCCATGCAGGTTTCCGCATACGACTGCACAGGTTGCGGAAGCTGTGCTTCAGTATGTCCATCCAAGGAGAAGGCACTCACCATGGTTCCGTTTGTACCCGGTGAGGAGCAGAAGAAAAACTGGAACTACGGCCTTACAATATCCGATAAGGGCGATCTGTTCAATCCATATTCCATTAAGGGAAGCCAGTTCCGTCAGCCACTTCTTGAGTTCTCAGCCGCATGTGCAGGCTGTGGTGAAACACCTTATGCAAAGCTCTTAACTCAGCTGTTTGGTGACAGAGTTTACTGGGCTAACGCAACAGGATGTTCTCAGGCGTGGGGCGCACCAATGCCGGGTATCCCATACACAACAAACAAGAGAGGTTTCGGTCCTGCATGGACAAACTCCCTCTTTGAAAATAACGCAGAGCTTGCCCTCGGTATGTTCCTTGGTGTACGCCAGCAGAGAGACAAGCAGAAGGCAAATGTAGAGGCTTATCTCGCAGAGACAGATTCTCTTGTAGCAAAAACCTGGCTCGATACCTTCGATGATTTCGAGAGTTCCAGAAAAACCTCCGATGCCCTCATCGCAGAGCTCGAAGAATCCGATACAGCAATAGCAAAGGAAATTCTCGAGAGAAAAGACCAACTTACAAAAAAGTGCTTCTGGATGTTCGGTGGCGACGGCTGGGCTTATGATATAGGCTACGGCGGACTTGACCATGTTATCGCTCAGGGAGAAGATGTAAACTGCTTTGTTATCGATACAGAGGTTTATTCCAACACAGGCGGTCAGTCCTCAAAGGCTACACCGCTTGGCGCTGTTGCTCAGTTCGCATCCTCAGGTAAGCGTTCCGGCAAGAAGGACCTCGGCGCACTTTGCAGAAGCTACGGTAATGTATATGTCGCACAGGTTGCTATGGGCGCAGATCCTAACCAGCTCATCAAGGCTGTTCAGGAGGCAGAGGCTCACAAGGGACCATCCGTAATCATCGCATACACTCCATGCACAGCCCACGGAATAAAGGCAGGCATGGCAAATGTTCAGGCAGAGATGAAGCGTGCCGTTGATTCAGGCTACTGGCTCCTTTATCGTTACGACCCATGCAAGGAAAAGCCTATGCAGCTTGACAGCAAGGCTCCGACCCTCGGTTACGAGGAGTTCCTTGACGGTGAGACAAGATACAACGCATTAAGAAGAACATTCCCACAGAATGCGGAGACACTCTTCACAAAAGCAGAGAAAGACGCCCATAAGCGTTACGATAACTACAAAGAAATCGAAGATGCAGGTCTTTAATTAAACACAGAAATATCAAAGGGATTCAATCCGGTCCCTTTGATATTTTTTTTCAAAAAGAATATCAACAGCTGAAACAATAATGTACATAAACTGTTTTTCGGCAAAATTGAAGAAAATTTCATAAAAACATTTGATTTAGGTAAAGTCGCTCAAATACGGGCGGCTTTTTTTATACATAATATTAATAAATCTATTTACTTTTTTATCTTTTGTGATAAAATGTATTGGTAATATTTTTATATAGGAGTGTGGCTCACAATGAAGGCTTCATTTTTCATGGGATTAAAGACCATTAAGACAATGGATGTAGATACACCCGAAATCGGACCAAGAGAGGTTCTTGTAAGAAACAAATACTGCGGAGTCTGCGGTACAGATGTTCACATTTATCACGGTGAGCCCGGCTCAGCCGATGTAACACCTCCGGTAATCCTCGGTCACGAGTATGCAGGTGTTGTAGAAAAAGTCGGTTCAGAGATTACAAAGCTCAAGGTTGGCGATCATGTAACAATCGACCCTAACATTTACTGCGGACAGTGCATCTGGTGCCGTACAGGCAAGAAGCAGATGTGCGAGAACATGCAGGCCCTCGGCGTTACAATGAACGGTGGCTTTGCAGAGTACTGCGCAGTTCCTGAGGCTCAGGCATTCGTTGTTCCAAAGGAAGTTCCATTCGAGTATGCTGCAATGACAGAGCCTGTTGCTTGCTGCCTCCACGGTATCGATGTTGCTAACATCAAGGCAGGCGACAATGTTGTTGTTATCGGTGGCGGTGCCATCGGTCTCATCATGATGCAGCTCGCAAAAATGACAGGTGCGGCAAAGATTGTTGTAAGTGAGCCAAACGAGATGAGAAGAGAAGTTGCTCTCAAGCTCGGTGCAGACATGGCTGTAAATCCAATGGAAGAGGGCTATGTTGAGAAGGTAAACGAGTTCTTCGGTGAGCCGGGCGCAGATGTAATCATCGAGTGCGTAGGTAACAACCCTGCAGTAAGCTCCGCTTTTGCTTATGCAAAGAAGGGTGCAACAATCGTTCTCTTCAGCGTACCTAAGGTAGGCGCAGAGTTCAACCTCAACCTCTTCGATGTTTACAAGAAAGAGCTCACAATCAAGGGTTCATTCGTTAACCCTGATACTCATTCAAGAGCAGTCAATATCATTGCTTCCGGCAGAATTGACCTCGGTCCAATCATCACTCACACATTTGATGTTGAGAACCTCGAGGATGCAATCAAGATGCAGATGAGCAATGAATCAATCAAGGTAGTAGTCAAGGCTTAATCAGATTAAGCCAAAGTATATAAATCAAAGAAAGAAAGTAATATGAACAAACCTCTTTACGAGCAGAAGATTAACCTCACAATGCTCACAGACTTCTACGAGATAACCATGGCAAACGGTTATTTTGCAAAGGGTTTTAAAGACAAAATCGTATATTTTGATATGTTCTTCCGTAAGGTCCCTGACGGTGGCGGATTTGCCATCATGGCAGGTGTAGAACAGCTCGTTGAGTACCTCAATGCGCTCAAGTTCACAGAAGAGGATATCGAGTATTTAAGAAACAAGCACATTTTCAAGGAAGAGTTCCTTCAGTACCTCGCAGATTTCAAGTTTACCTGTGATGTATGGTGTGTTCCTGAGGGAACACCGATTTTCCCGGGTGAGCCTCTCGTTACTGTAAAGGGACCTGCAATTCAGGCTCAGTTCATTGAGACCATGGTTCTTCTCTGCATTAACCATCAGAGCCTCATTGCCACAAAGACAAACAGAATAGTCCGTGCCGCTCAGGGCAAGGCAGTCATGGAGTTCGGTTCCAGACGTGCCCAGGGCTTTGACGGTGCCGTTTACGGTGCAAGAGCAGCTTATATCGGCGGCTGTGTGGGTACAGCATGTACCATCACAGATAAGCTCTTCGGTGTTCCTGCCCTCGGTACAATGGCTCATGCATGGATTCAGCTTTTTGATACAGAGTACGAAGCATTCAAGGCTTATGCCGAGGAGTATCCTCAGAACTGCACTCTGCTTGTAGATACATACAATGTTCTCAAGTCAGGTGTTCCGAACGCCATCAAGGTGTTCAATGAGGTTCTCAAGCCAATGGGCTACAGACCAAAGGCTATCAGAATTGACTCCGGTGACATCACATACCTCTCAAGAAAAGCCCGTCAGATGCTTGATGATGCAGGTTATGAAGACTGCCAGATCTGTGCCTCAAACTCCCTTGACGAGTACATCATTCGTGATATGCTCATTCAGGGCGCAAAGGTTGATTCCTTCGGTGTAGGTGAGAGACTCATCACATCTTCATCAGAGCCTGTTTTCGGCGGTGTATATAAGCTGGTTGCCGTTCAGAATGATGACGGTACCATCGAGCCTAAGATTAAAATCAGTGAGAATGTCGCAAAGATTACAACTCCTGGTTTCAAGGAAATCTGGAGACTTTACGACAGAGATACAGATAAAGCCATTGCCGATGTCATCACCATTCACGGTGAAATCATCGATGATGAAAAGCCATACACAATTTTCGATCCTGTAAATACCTGGAAGAAAAAGACACTCACAAACTTCCGTGCCGTTCCGCTCAGAAACAAAATTTTCGAGGGTGGCCAGTGTCTTTACAATCCACGTAATCTCAATGCCATCAGAGCCTACTGCTCCAAGCAGGTGGAAACTCTCTGGGAAGAGGTAACAAGATTCGAAAATCCGCATTCCTATTATGTCGATCTCTCTCAGGATCTGTGGGAGATTAAGAACAAGATGCTTTCCGAGAAAGCATTTTAACAAAGTTGTATATAGAGCAGACCAGACAGTCGCGGATGGATGACGAAAGAAACCATCTGAGGAAAGTCCGGGCTCCGCAGGGCAAGAATAACGGCTAACGGCCGCCGGGGGTGACCCTAGGGAAAGTGCAACAGAGATATACCGCCGCTTTTGCGGTAAGGATGGAAAGGCGAGGTAAGAGCTCACCAGCGTGGTGGAGACATCACGGCTATGTAAACCCTATTCGGAGCAACACCGTGGAGAAACAATGCCTGCCCGGCAGTTTCGAGGAGGTGGCGTGAGCCAAAGGGCAACCTTTGGCCAAGATAGATGACTGTTTAATACAGAACCCGGCTTACAGATCTGCTCTTTTACATATTTTTTTAAAACGAAAGGACTATACACATGAAAAAAATTAGCAGCGGTAAAGTTCGTGATATCTACGAGGTTGACGAGAATTCCCTCATGATTGTTGTATCCGACAGAATTTCAGCTCTCGATTTCATCATGCCTGAGGATATCCCTGACAAGGGCAAGATCCTCAACGGAATTTCAGCATTCTGGTTTGATTACGTAAAAGACATCGTTCCTAACCACATCATTTCAACAGACTACAACGAGTTCCCTGAGGAATTCCGCACAGAGGAGTTCAAGGGAAGAAGCATGTGGGTTAAAAAGCTCAAGATGCTCCCTGTTGAGTGCATAGTCAGAGGATATATCACAGGCTCCGGCTGGGCAGATTACCAGAAGACAGGTACAATCTGTGGCATGGCTCTCCCAGAGGGTCTTCAGGAGTCCCAGAAGCTCCCTGAGCCAATGTTCACTCCTTCCACAAAGGCAGAGTACGGCGACCACGATGAGAACATCTCCTTCGAGCGTTGCTGTGAGATTCTCGGCACAGAGCTTGCAACAAAGGTAAAGGATGCTACAATCGGCGTTTACAAGAAGTGCGCAGATTACGCTCTCGAGAAGGGCATCATCATTGCCGATACAAAGTTCGAGTTCGGTCTCGATGAAAACGGTGAGCTGGTTCTCGGTGACGAGGTATTAACACCTGACTCCAGCCGTTTCTGGGCTCTCGACAAGTACGAGGTAGGCCGTGGACAGGACAGCTTCGATAAGCAGTACTTAAGAGACTGGCTCAAGGCTAACGGTTATACAGACCATGCACCTGAGGTTCTCCCTGAGGATGTTGTTACAACAACAAGAAACAAGTACCTCGAGGCATACAGAACAATCACAGGTACAGAGCTCGCATAAGCATAAAAAATTACAGCTTCCCGATTTTTACGGGAAGCTGTTTTTCTGTTATTACATCAGTTTTTGTTCCAGTTCTCAAAGATAACCTTTGTGGAACGAACCATCTCTCTTGCAAATTCAGAAACATACTTTCTGTTGTAAAGAGCCTTTGTAGTGTCGTTTGGTCTGTACTGCATGAGCTCATCTTCTGTAAGCTCACGGTAGCTGTTCTCGTGAACAATCCACTCTTTCGGATATCTTGAAACCTGTGCACGTTCTTTCTGCTGCTCTGTCGGGTATCCGAATACGAGCATGGAAACAGGAGCAACATGGTCAGGAAGATTGAGCATTTCCTTGTTCTTCTCGAAGTTCTCGATGATATCACCGATGTAGCAGGAGCCGATACCGAAGCTCTCTGCGGCAACACAGGCGGCATGAGCGGCAATGACAGCGTCATTTGTTGCAAGAATAAGATCGGAAAGCTCAAGCTCAGGAATGTTCTCGCACTCTGCCTGCTTGAATTTTCTTATCCATCTGTGGTAGTCTGCACAGAAAACAAGGCACATCTTGGATGTGGCGATGAATGGCTGGTGGTCGCAGTTTACAGCGAGCTTATCCTTGATTTCCTGATCTGTAACATCAATTATGGTGTAAAGCATCATGTTTCCGGCTGTAGGTGCTCTCATAGCCGCACCGAGAATAGCCTCTTTGATTTCAGGAGCAATCTCCTGCTCTGTGAAAACTCTCACAGATTTTCTGTTCATAAGAACGTCCATTGTTGGGTTATTCATAATAATCCCTCCTCATATATTTCATAAATATGATTATATAGGTGAGTACAGTTTTAGTCAATCACAAATGTTGACAAATAAACAATTGGGGTCTATAATAATTAAGCACTTAATTATTAAGCGCACAAGAGGGAGGTAATTATGAATTACGAAAAATGCACAGCCAAGCTTATTAAACTTTATCTTGTAACAAAGCTTTTTTCAAGTGAGCAGTTCAATGCGCTCGGGGTTCATTTCAGTCAGGTTCCAATACTTGATTATATTTATTCTCACCCCGATTGCACTCAGGTAGAAGTGGCAGATGCACTGTCGGTTACACCTGCATCCATTGCGCTTTCCACAAAGCGACTTGAGAAAGCGGGCTTTATCACAAAAGCCACAGATGCGAACAACCTTCGTCGCAAAAAGCTTTCTCTTACCGATAAGGGAAGACTCGCCTGCATGAAGGGAATATCCATCAGGGAAGAACAGGATGCCAGAATGTATTCGGATTTTACCGAGGAAGAATTTGAACTGCTTGGTTCATTCCTTGACAGGATTACTATGAATCTCACAAAAGAGGAAGAGAACACGGTAGAACGAAGCGTCATCGGAAATCTTGAAAAACAGATAGAAGATATGCTGAAGAAATAAAAAGAAAGGAGTCTTGATATGTTCAAGAAAATTGCCCCTGCTGTAAGGGGCTACTGGAAAGAAACCATAATTTCACCGCTCCTCATGATAGGCGAAGTTATTATGGAATGCCTTATTCCTATCACAATGGGAAATATCGTCGATAAAGGCATTTACGGAAATGACATTAATTATGTAGTTTCCCGTGGTCTGCTCATGGTATTTTTCGCCCTTGTCTCACTTTTCTGCGGAAGCATGGCAGGCAGATTTTCATCCATTGCCAGTGTCGGCTTTGCAAGAAACCTCAGAAAGATGATGTTCGAGAAAATACAGACTTTCTCATTTGCCAATGTGGATAAGTTCTCCACCGGCTCACTTATCACAAGACTTACAAACGATGTTACCAACACACAGATGGCATTTATGATGTGCATCCGAATGGTATTCAGAGCACCAATCACATTCATAGTGGCAATTATAATGTGTCTGAAGCTTTCACCTAAGCTCTCACTCTCATTTACAGTATTCGTGCCGATTATCATAATTGCGGCTGCCTTACTCCTTAATCTTGCTTTCCCAAGATTCAACGCCATGCTCAAAAGTATAGATGCCATGAATACAGATGTTCAGGAGAACCTCACAGGCATCAGAATTGTAAAGGCATTTGTCCGTGGCGACTTTGAGAGAAAGAAGTTCAATAAGGCAGCAAAGGACGTTAAGGATACTCAGGTTGCGGCAGAGAAAATTGTTATCTGGACTATGCCAATCATGCAGTTCTGTATGTATGCCTGCAATATCGTAGTTGCATGGTTCGGTGCCCACATCGTTCTCGGTGGAGGAATGGGAACAGGTGCTCTTATGAGTTTCTTCACTTACATAGCACAGATTCTCATGTCCCTCATGATGATTTCCATGATATTTATGCAGCTTGTTATCTCCAGAGCATCCATTAAGCGTATTGTTGAGATAATAGATGAAACTCCGGATATCGATGACGGCTCAAGTAAAGACAATGTTAAAGACGGCGAGATTGAGTTCAGAAATGTATCCTTCTCTTACAATAAAAACAGGGAGAACCCAACACTCAAAAATATCAGCCTTCATATAAAGTCCGGTCAGACAGTCGGTGTAATCGGCGGTACAGGTTCAGGTAAATCCTCACTTGTTCAGCTCATTCCAAGACTTTACGATGTCCTCGAAGGTGAAGTTTATGTAGGCGGTAAAAATGTCAAGGATTACAATCTCACAACATTAAGAGATGCCGTATCCATGGTTCTTCAGAAGAATGTTCTTTTCTCCGGTACTATCGAGGAGAACCTTCGCTGGGGTAACGAGAACGCCACCGAAGAACAGATTATCGAAGCCTGCAAGGCGGCTCAGGCTCATGACTTTGTAATGAGTTTCC